>JARFQC010000031.1 GCA_029287965.1 Arenicellales bacterium | reverse complement strand
GTCACCACGGCCAGCGATGCACCGCTGGTCATCGCGCCGGTGATGCCGCCGAACAGCAATACGGGTTCGATCTTGAGAAACTTTCGGCCGAACCAGTAGCCGACGAAGATCGGGATCAGTGTGACGAAAATGCCCGCGATGATCAGTGACGGCCCGGCTACCAGCAATGTCTCGAGTATCTGGCCACCGGCACGCAGCCCCACGCCGGCCATGAAAATCAGCAGGCCGAATTCCATCAGTATCCACTGCGCCGCATCGGGAAGACGGCCGAAGGTCGGGCGCTTGCTGCGCAGGTAGCCGATGGTAAGGCCTGATGCGAGCAGGCCGCCGGCACTGCCCAACCCCACTGACACACCACCAACCTCGACCGACAGCAGGCCGACCAGTACACCGATCACGATACCGAAGGCAAAGGTGACCATGTCCGTCTCGGAGACTTCGCGTTCTATATGGCCCATGTATTCGCCCAGTGCATCAATCTGCGAGGCATTGCCGACAACGGTGAGTATGTCGCCCTTGCCAAGCTCGATATCGTTGCTGTGCGGCACTTCGACGCCCAGCTGGGTGATGCGTACCAGCATCAGGCCAAATCGCCTCGGTATCTGTATGTCGCCCAGCGTCTGGCCAATGACGGACTTGTTCAGCACTACGACCTGCGCGGTGTCGACTACGTCACTGATCTGCCAGTCCATGGGGATTTCCTCGCCGAATAGGGGTGCAACATCGACAAAGAACTCACGCGGCCCGATGACTTCCAGGTGGTCGCCGAGCTGCATATGGTCAAACTCGCTGAGGCGCTTGCGCTTTCCATCCCTGGTCAGCGTCACCACGGTTATCTTGTCCCAGTATTTTTCACGTAGTTCGGCAACCGTCAATCGAGTGATGTCTTCGTTGGTTACCCGGTAGCAGCGGGTCGTGACATTGACGGGTTTTTGATCCGTGGCACTTTCTGCGGATAAGCGTTGTGCTTCGACAGCCAGGTCTATGTTGAGCCACTGGGGCAGCAGCTTGATGACTGTGATCAGGCCGGCCAGGCCGAATATGTAGGTAATGGCATAACCGGTCGCGATGTTGTTGATGATGGCATCTTTCGTCCAGCCTTCCGGTATCCGCATCATGCCCTGCTGAACCGTATCGGTCGCTGCGGCAAGGGTGGGCGAACTTGTAAGCCCGCCGGCCAGCAGGCCGGCCGATGTGCCCGGCTGCAGGGTGAGCAGCGTTGCACCGATCACGGCCACGCTGAAGCCAGTGCCTGCCACGACCACGGCCAGCATGGCGTACTTGGCGCCGTCTTCCTTGAGAACAGCAAAAAAACGTGGGCCTGCCTGATAGCCGACCGAGAAGATGAACATGGCGAAACCGATCAGCTGGGTGTCGGTTGAAATACGCAGGTCGAAGTTGCCCAGGAACAGGCCGGCGAACAGGACACCGGCCACCGGGCCGAACGAGAAGCTTCCCAGGCGCACCTTGCCGATCAGGTAGCCGCTGCCGAGTACCAGGAACAGCAGCAGAACGTCCTGCGCGTGCAGGGTTTCGAGCACTTCAGCGCCGACGGTAGCCAGCAAAGATTCCATGCCATGCTCCTCGCAGGACGGGATTGTTTTCAGTTCACTGACGGGTTGCCGTGAGGGTTCCCGTAACGGTAACCGGTATGCCATTACAGACGACATTGCTGGAACTCAGCTTGCCGTTGATGACACCACCACTGATTGTGCCGTTGATAGTCAGTGAACCGGTACAGCTGGCGCTCCCCAGGTCCTGACCGTTCAGGCTTTGTGTATAGCTGAAGGTATTGCTGTTCAGGACGGTAACGTTCTGGAAGATGTCTGATCCACTCTGAATGGTGACAGTGCCATTATTGTCAATAATGATCGTGACCGGTGCAGATTCGGATTCAGTAAGGGCCAGTGCTGTGGCTGTTGCCGTGGCTGTACCTCTATAAGTGCCGGCGAATTCGGATACCGATTCAGCTGGTGTCGAGCCGCCGTTCTGGGGGGTGCTGCCTGAAGTCGGTGGAGACGAGCTGCCACTGCTGCTGGTGGAAACGTCGCTGTCGCTGCAGCCATGCAGCAGGAATACAGAAAATAGTAATGCGCTGAGTGCCAGGCCGGCTTTGTTCATGCTTGTTTTTCCTTCTTTAGTGTTGTGGTCTGAATTTTTTATGATTGTATTAACAGCTTACCCGAAATCGGGTCTTGCGTTGAAGTTTACCGTCGAGTTTAAAGGCCAGCTGCCACTCGCCGACGAACGCCTGCAGCGAGGTGTCTTCTTCCATCATAAGTTTATCCAGCAGGTCGCGTTCACCAGGATGCAGTTTCAACCATGCCCAGGCACGGGTAATGCCTTTAATAGCATCGAACCGGACACGAGTTACTTCACGCTGTCGCCCCTGGGGATCTGTCCAGTATGCCTCTATCCGGTGCGTGCTGCCCTCCAGCCAGTTGCCCTGGATAACGGCATAGATCGTATCACTGCAGTGGAAAGCGGAATACGCATGGCTTTCGGGTGATCCGTTACCGCTGTCCCGGGTCAGGTATACCGCTGCCTGCGCTGCTGCCGGAATCAGCATGACCCAGGCAAGAAACAGGGCAGGCAGCAGGCCATGCGCGGGCAGTCTGTTGGACACTGCTGTCATCAGCGGGACGGTGTGGACATGAGTTTCGAAGCGTGACACTCTCGAACGTCTGTTGAATGCATATAACAATCAATACAAGATTCATACTGTTGCTGCAACTTGTCAAAACTTTCCTGCTTCTGCCTGCCCTGCTGACCGCCTGTTGCGGGCCCTCGCTTGCGCATGCCGCACAGCTGCCTATCGGTGAAGTTGTCGCATGGCAGGGAACTGTGCAGTTGAAGGGCGTCGATGGTATGCAGGCTCTCCCGGCATCGCTGAAAATCCATGACGGCGACATCATCGTCAGTGGTGACGCGTCATGGGCATCGCTCGAACTGCATGATGCGTCGCGCCTCGTATTAGGGCCGGGGACTGTAATCAAGGTAAGCCTTGCCACCCGGGACAACAGGCACTACCTCGATCTTGATCTCGAACAGGGGCTGATGAGGATCGCATCCGGACTTGCATGCCTGCGGGATCTTCAAGACTGCAGCGTGACGACGCCCTACGGCCGGATGGCACTTTTTGCATCCCGGGCGGATGTCTGGATTTGCGAGGATGACTGCTCGGAGCGCAGCGGTGACCCGTCGCAGCGTACCGTGAACCCGGCTGGCCGGGTGGTTTACCTGGACGGCCAGTTATTTCTCACCGGCATCATGGGAGTGAAGAAGCCGTTACTGGTGGAAGACCCGGTATTCATCTCGGATGAACTTGAAATGGCCGACAAGTCCTGCGCCGTGGTCGCATTTGCCGATGGCAGCATCCTGTCTGCGCGTGATGGTCAGCGCTTCAATGCCTCCGACCCAGGCTTGCGTCGTGGCGCCGGGGCATGCAGCGACTGGCAGCCTGCCGGTGGGCTGGATTTTCGTGCCCTGTTCGGAGTCCGCGAAACCGGCACGCTTTCCTACGGTGTGTACACCCGCGTTCATGACGGACATATCAGGATGGGCGAGGGAGACAACACGGCCGGCATCGGGCGCAATGAGGCCGGCTACATGGGCAACGGTCCGCCGGTTCGGATAAGCAGCTGGCCGAGTACCGCACTGCTGAATTCTGTACCTGATCCCGCCACAATGATCAGGCGGGCGCGCTGATGGCGGTGGCTGCCGGATCGCGCAATCGCCTGATCGTTGCAGTGCTGCTTATATTGTTCGGTACAGGCTGGCACTGGGGGCTGCTTGACCCGGTCCGTGACGGACTTTACGACGCCGGTCAGCAACTCAGCGGCCCGTTGCAGAAACATGGCGTCGTACTGCTTGCCATCGACAGGGAATCCCTGCGCAGGTTGAACACCTACCCTATCAGGCAGGCCGACCGGGCCGGCATCGTCAACCGGCTGTTTGCTATGGGTGCATACCAGGTAGCGTGGCTGGACATTCCCGACATGTCACGAGGTACACGCGGCAGTGCCCTGGTGCGCAGCCCGGCAGGCCGGCTGATCAGCGGGATGCCGGTTATGCTCGGAAGCGGTGGCGGCGGGCAGGGCGAATTGTTGCCGGCATACGTGCGCCAGTTTGCTATCGACAGCAAGCAGCTGCACGACGTCAGGCCGGTGCCGGCTTACCCGGTATTGCCCTGGCCGGCCAGTGCGGGCAACACCGCATCTGTTTTTGCCCCCTACCCCGTAGCTGCGCAGGACAAAGATAGTGTGCGCGGTGTCCCCCTGATGCTCGATCACGATGGCATGCTGTTGCCGTCCGTGGCACTGCAGATGTTGATCAGCAGCAGTGAA
>JARFQC010000020.1 GCA_029287965.1 Arenicellales bacterium | reverse complement strand
AATGGTTGACTGGCGTAATGCCTCAATCCTTCCCCTTCAACATCGCCTTCAAATCCGCAAACGGCTTGTGCTTCGCGCCTTCAGCGGAATGCTCTTCACCACTGCCTTTTACATGATCGATATGTCGTGAATGCTCGTTGTCGTGGCAATACAGGCACAGCAACTCCCAGTTGCTGCCGTCAGACGGGTTGTCGTCATGATCGTGGTTGCGGTGGTGCACGGTCAGTTCACGCAGGTTCTGGCGATTAAATTCCCGGCCGCAGCGACCGCACACCCACGGATACATCTTCAGCGCCTGCTCACGGTAATCCTTTTCACGCTGATCGCGGTAGCGCAACGCTTCGCTGACGACCTTGTCCAGCTTGCTTTCGTTGTTCATCGCTTATCTCTCCGTTCTGCCGCTACTGACGATGGTACCGGAAGCGTCAATGTAGCAATGAAACGGCACCCGGATCTCCTGGCCCTGGTCATTCATTTCTCCCATGACGATACCTTTCACCAGCATACCGTTCTGTGTTTTGACCACTTCACCCTGCTTGATGATGCGGGCGAAGTCCGGGCGATCCGCCAGTTTCAATGACTCGGCTTCGCACTGGCTTCGGGCATTGAAATCTGCAGGACTGATAAACTGCTCAATGGCATTTTTGACCCCGGGCACTTCCTGGCTGAGGATGACCAGGGCAAAAATGCCAAAGGCGAGGAAGGGTACGAATCGGGATATGGAGCGTTTCCGCGGTTTGCCCTGCGGATCTCGATTGGCCGGGTCGTCGGACGCATCCTGGTAGGAATGCCGGGGTATCTTGTCGTGAGGTCGCATCAGGCACCTTGCATCAGGCTGTTTACAGGTCCGGGCGGGGCAACTGCCACGCCCGCACCGGTGAATAAGGTGTAGAATACAGCCTTTTCAGCGCCAGTTTAAACCTTCAATGAGCCGTTACGTCCGCTACACCGCACTCAAGACCATCGTGATCCGGGAAATTACCCGCTTCACCCGCATCTGGCCGCAGACAGTGCTGCCGCCGGCCATCACGATGACCCTGTACTTCATTATTTTCGGCAACCTGATTGGCAGCCGCATCGGCAGCATGGAAGGCTACAGCTACATGGAATTCATTACGCCCGGCCTGATCATGATGTCGGTCATCACCAGTTCCTACGCCAACGTCGTGTCATCATTCTTCAGCATGAAGTTCCAACGATCCATCGAGGAAATACTGATTGCACCGGTGCCCTACTATATTATCCTGATCGGTTTTGTTACCGGTGGCGTCGCACGCGGTCTGTTGGTCGGCCTGATCGTCTCGATCATTTCGATATTTTTCACCGGTCTGCATATCGACAACCTCCTGATCACCTCGGTTGTCATTTTGCTCACTGCCATCCTGTTCTCCATTGCCGGCATGATCAACGCCGTATTCGCGCGTAACTTCGATGACATCTCGATCATACCGACGTTCGTACTAACACCGCTGACCTACCTTGGCGGTGTTTTCTACTCCATCTCCCTGCTGCCGGAATTCTGGCAGGGGGTGTCGATGGCGAACCCCATCCTCTACATGATCAACGCATTTCGCTATGGCGTACTGGGCATTTCCGATATCAATATAGCTGCTGCGTTCTTTATCATTCTGTTGTTCATTACAGTGCTCGGCAGCGCCACCCTCTATCTTCTGAAGACCGGCAGAGGAATACGCAGCTAGCCGGGACGCCTGGCAGCGATGCGTACTTGAACAAAATTAAGTGACCTGCCCGGGGCTGACATATCACGATAACGATCAGACGGTACAAATCAAACTGCGCATAGCACGCCACGATAGAAATGTTATGCATACAGGTGACCAATAAACATGGACTGCAAGACCTGCTGCACAGAAACAGGCAACAAGGCGACCAGCAATGGTGATCAAACTACCGTTGTCCTGATCAGCCCTTACGACCTTGGCCGGCAGCCGTTCGCCCTGGCTGAGCCGGCGGCACTGCTGAGCAAAGCCGGCTGTAAAGTTGTCTGTATAGATTTATCCCAGCAAAAGCTCGATGTGCTCCTGCCTGACGAAGCTGATGTGGTTTTCATCCATCTCGGCATGCTCACCGCTACGCGCATTGCCATGGAGGCACTGCCACGTATCACCAGGCGCCTGCCGAATGCCCGCATTGCTGTTTTCGGCTGGTACGCCCCCATCAACGAAAGCCTTATGCGCAGCTCCGGTGTCGATGCGGTATTCGGCGGTGAATCCGATGAAGACATGGTCGACTATGTAACGAGTACGATGGCTGAAACCGACCACCCCGCCCGCCATGAAGCCCTGGTCAATCTCGGCCGGATAGATTTTGCCGTACCGGAGCGCAGCGGCCTGCCCCGGCTGGACAGCTATGCGAAGCTTGTCCTGCCCGACGGCAATGAACAGGTGATGGGGTTTACGGAATCGACACGGGGCTGCAAGCATGTGTGCCGGCATTGCCCGGTAGTGCCTGTCTACCAGGGCCGCTTCCGCGCCGTACCTGCCGCTATCGTGCTGGCAGACATCGACCAGCAGGTTGAACAGGGTGCTGAACACATCTCGTTTGGCGATCCGGACTTTCTCAACGGCCCCGGCCATGCCATGCGCATCATCGAAGCCATGCACAGTAAGCACCCTGCCCTAAGCTGGGATGCCGTAATCAAGATCGAACACCTGCTCAAGCATGCCGACCTGCTGCCTGAGCTGAAAGCAAGCGGATGCATACTGATTACGACAGCAGTCGAATCGGTAGATGACCATACGCTATTGCAGCTCGACAAGGGGCACAGTGCTGCCGACTTCAAGCGTGTCGTGACGATCATGCGCGATGCAGGTCTTGCCCTCGCCCCTACCTTCGTGCCCTTCACTCCATGGACGACGCTGGAGAACTACTGCGAGCTGATAGATGCCATGGTTGAGCTGAAACTGATACAGAGCATCAGTCCTGTGCAGCTATCCCTGCGCCTGCTGATACCGGAAGGATCAAGGCTTCTTGAACTGCCGCGCGAATCGACCTGCATCACATCGCACAAGCCCGCGTCACTAGGCTATGAATGGACCCACCCAGATCCGGCTGTCGATGTGCTGCAGCAGCAAATACACGATTTCGTAGCTTCGGCAGAGACAAGCGGTACAGACCGCCTGGCTATCTTCAACGGCGTACGCGACATCGCCTACGCGGCCGCGGGAAAAAAAGTGGATGCCGTCAGCGAGGCCAGCCTTGGCAAAGCGGTGCCGACTCATTCGGAAGCATGGTACTGCTGTGCCGAGCCGACCGACGAACAACTCGGGAGTTTCTGATTTGACGCTCACCGGCGTACGCCTGCTGCTGATCGATGCACCGAACATGATTCGCCGTATTCATGCAGCCGTTCCCGCCAGCGAGAGCCAGGAGAAAATCGAGCAGTCCGTGTCATCAAGCCTTGCATCATTTAAACGGGCGCTCAGACAGCATGCACCCACCCATGTCATGTGCGCCTTCGAGTCGTCGGGAACCACCTGGCGCCACGAGGTCAATCCCGACTATAAAAAAGGCCGCCCGGCGATGCCCGCCGAACTGCGGGAAATCTACGCACAGTGCATTGACGGACTGACGCAGGAAGGTGTTACGTCAATACGCATGGATGGCATGGAAGCGGATGACAACATTGCCAGCATGGCCGTACGAGCCGCCAGCCTTGATGCGGACGTAACGATCCTGTCGACGGATACCGGCCAGGCACAGCTGCTTTCCGAGCGGATCAGGCAGTATGATCATTTTCGCGACGAACCCATTTCACCTGATCGCATACGCAAACGGTACGGTGTGGAACCACGCCAACTGATTGACTACTATGCGCTGGTCGGCGATTCATCGCATTCACTGTCCGGCGTTGCAGGTATAGGCGCTAAAACGGCAGCGAAACTGCTGGCCGATTACGCAGACCTTGAAGCCATCCTGCAAGACCGTGACAATATTGGCGGCCGCATCGGCGAGAACCTGGACAGGTATGCCGAGACGGCCCGACAAACACGCTTGCTGGTCAGCCTGAAGACCGACTTGCGTATTGATCATTCCCTGAAGGACTTTCGCTATCAGCCTGCCGAAGGATAAAGACCCGCAAACCGACACACAGCGGGTGGAAGTCGCCGTGGCGGTCATTCGCAGGCCGGACGGCAATGTGCTGTTCGCCGAGCGTCCGGCGGGCAAAGCCTGTGCCGGCGAGTGGGAGTTCCCCGGCGGCAAGGTCGAAGCCGGCGAGTCGGCAGCGCAGGCGCTGGTGCGCGAGATCGAGGAAGAACTGTCGATCCATGTCACCCGCGCAAGGCCCTGGATTACACTTCGCCACGAATACCCGCATGCCCGTGTGCGCCTGAAATTCTTCATAGTCAGTGAATGGACCGGGGAGCCGCATGGACGAGAAGGCCAGCAGCTTGCATGGCAGAACCTGGCCGCGATGACTGTCGGGCCGCTGCTGTCTGCCAATGCCCCGGTTGTCCGGGCGCTGCAATTGCCTGATGTCTACGCCATCAGCAATGCCGGCGAGAGCGGCCGTGACACATTCCTCAACAACCTGGAGGCTGCTGTCGAGAGCGGCCTGAAGCTTATCCAGCTGAGAGAAAAGGACATGCCGGCAGCGGACCTGGACCTGTTCGCCCGCCGGGTGCTGGACATCACCCGCGACAAGGCACAGGTCATGGTCAACTCCGCCATGCAGCTGGCTGATCGAGAGCGCTTTTCCGGACTGCACCTGACCTCGTCCGACCTGATGCGGCTGACCAAGCGCCCGGGATTCAAACTCGTGGCGGCATCATGCCATAATAGCCGTGAACTGCATCACGCAGCGCAGCTTGGTCTCGACTTTGTTGTTCTCTCACCGGTACAACACAGCCTGTCACATCCTGCTGCTGAGGCTCTGGGTGCAGACGGTATGAAACAACTGATCAGGGACTATCCACTGCCGGTATATGCACTGGGCGGTATGAAGTATGATCACCTGACATCCATGCAGATGAATGGCGCACACGGTATCGCCATGATGCGTGCAGCCTGGCAGAAACAAGGATAATCAAATGGAACCAGACTTCTGGCACGATCGCTGGGCCAAGGGCCAGATAGGCTTTCACCAGCACGATTACAACAACCACATGCAGGAATTCATCGACCGGCTGGAAGTAAAACCCGGCGGTCATATCCTTGTTCCACTGTGCGGCAAGAGCCTCGATATGCTCTGGCTGCTCGAGCAGGGCTACAGTGTCACGGGGGTCGAAATCAGCCCGCTCGCGGTCGAAGACTTTTTTGCCGAAAACAGGCTCAGCAGCCACATCACGGACCTGCCCGATGCCTGCCTGTATACCAGCAAGCACCTGAATATCTATTGTGCGGACTTCTTTAACGTTGACCTGACGCACATACCCCATATCGATGCCGTTTATGACCGTGCCTCGCTTATCGCCATGCCCGCCGACATGCGCCCGGCCTATGCAGACCGGCTTACCAGCCTGATACCGGCCGGGACACGCAGCCTGCTCGTTACGCTGGATTATCCCCAGGAAGAAATGGACGGCCCGCCTTTCTCAGTGACACCTGATGAAGTGCGACAGCTGTTTTCCTCACGCTACAGCATCGAGCCGCTGCACTCGGAAGACTGCCTGGTCAATGAACCGCACTTCAAGGACAAGGGGCTGACACGACTTGATGAGCACGTATTCATGCTGCAGAAAATACCCTGACCACAACGATCGATTCGGTATCCCCAGATGACGCTTGATGCACGCCCTGACTTCCCGTCCACTGCCATCCCAACCCGTGACACCTCACACCGTATAAAGCGCCTGCCATGCTGCCTGTATCTCGAGGACAGTGACGGCAAGACGCTCATAAAATTGAATGATTCCAGCTCGCTGATCTGGTCCCTGTGTACCGGCGAGCACAGCGTCGGAGACATCATCGGCCTGCTGGAAGACAGCTACCCGGACGCGAAAGACGTTATCGCCAAGGATGTAAACAGGGTACTGGATGAATTTGTCAGCGAGAAAATCATAGCGCTGCAATAAGCGCTGCAACGACCTTGGAAACCGCGTTTTTTTTGCTACAGTTGGACTAATAATTAATACAAAACAGCAAGGAACCCACCATGTCTTCAATAAAAGCGCTGGTTGTCGATGACTCAAAATCTGCCCGCTTCTCGCTACGCAAGATGCTCAAGCAACACGATGTGGAAGCGGACATCGTCGAATCCGGCGCCGAAGCCATTGAATTTCTGAAAAATGCGGATCATGCACCCTGTGTCATTTTCATGGATCACATGATGCCAGACATGGACGGCTTCGAAACTACCCGCGCCATCATCGCCGACGAAGGCATCGGTGACATCCCGATTATCATGTGCACATCAAACGAAGGGGCAGACTATCTCGCCGAGGCAAAGGGCATTGGTGCCCACGGTACAGTCTCCAAACCACCGACACCGGAAGGCCTGAAAGAAGTCATCGACAACCTCGAGTGCGAGCAGGAAGAAGCGGCCGTACCTGCTGAAGCTGCAGCCGCCGCAATGTCAGACGACCAGATCGAACAGGTCGTGCAGGCTGCCGTAGCCCGTGCGTTGGAGGAAAAAGTCGCAGCCATTACCCAAAACGTGATGGAACAAGCCGAAGCGCGCACCCGCGAGCTCGTTTCCGAGCACCTTGGCCAGGAGTCGGCACGCATCCAGGATGAAACGCTTATTGCCTGCAACTCACAGCTGCAGGAGCTGCGTGAAGAAGTTCTCACGGTCAGCAAGGAACAGACCAATGACCTGATCAAGGCCGAGCTCGAAGGTCATGTAGGCGAATCGATAAAGAGCGGGCTGGAAGATCTGCAGAAAAAAGCCAGGGAAACCGAGCAGAGCTGGCTCGCCGACCAGGACAGGTTGCGGACTACCTTGAATGATTCCGCCAGGCAGACGGCAGAATCCGTCATGTCCGGTGCTGGTAAAGAAGCACGCCGGATCGCCACCGAAGTCGCCGAACAGGCGCTGAGTTCCGCTAACAGCTCCGCGGCTGAAGAGGCCGCCGGGCAGGCACGCATGATGGCCATCGCAGCCGGCGTCATCGGGGTCGTAGCTGCGGCGATCGTCTATTTCATCAAGTAGTCTTCAATTGAACAGGATAGTGTTCATCGATGCAGGAACCGGGCCCTGACCGGTTCTTGACGGCAGGCTGACAGCAGAAACGCTGGAAGTCAGTTAGCCAGGAAGACGTCAGCCATGCGGCTGAAATCTGGTGCCGGCTGCAATTCGGACCGGGGAAACCTGACCAGCAGCGCCATTCTTGCTGAATGTGACGCGACGGTAATTTCGGACAATTCAACACAGTT
>JARFQC010000120.1 GCA_029287965.1 Arenicellales bacterium | reverse complement strand
AAACGGCTGCCAGGAGAAGACATTCGCAGCTGGCTTCCCTTTTGATGTCAAATGACCAGTACTTTCTGATTAACGCATCCATTTATCACCACAACTAATAATAAATGGTAAAAAGGGATATCACCTTACGTATACGATGATGGTGAAAAAATGCAAGCAGGAGCCTACCAAGACAAACAGGTGCCATATGCCATGGGAGTGTGTCAGCAGGTTCTTATGATCAAGCACATAAAACACAACGCCAACTGTATAGGCAATCCCACCAGTTAACAACAGAATGATTCCCGTCAGTGGTAATGCCTGAACCAGGGCATCGAAGTCTATGACAACCAACCAACCCATGATCAGATAAAGGATTATTTGTAATCTTTCATTACGTTTATTTACAGAGAGTTCAAGCGTGATACCTATAATGGCCAATATCCACACAGCAGTTAAAATCCATAGCCCATTGCTATCAATCAAAGTCACCAGCATAAAGGGTGTATAGGTGCCAGCAATAAGCAGATATATAGAGATATGGTCGAGTTGTTGAAATAGTCGTTTAAGGAGTGGACTTTTGAAGCTATGGTACAGGGTCGAAAAACTATAGAGCATAACCAGTGTGAGGCCGAAGACCAGGACGCCTATGCTGAGTTGCAGGTCTTTTTGTTGGACTGCAACTGTAATTAATGAGCCAAATGCCATTAGTGACAGCACGGTACCTACGAGATGGGTGATGCTATTGAACTTTTCGGAATAATACATAATACACAGGCCATTCAGAGAATGGCTCTAAAATCTTCTCATTGTTTTTTTAATCGGCTTCAGGCATCAAGTGCCTCTTTTGCGCACCAACTGAACACGGCAAGAGGCTGTCGCTCACATCATAATTATGTCATCTCACTTCTAGCAAAATATAGCATTAGATAACAGTCATTAATTGTCAGTCAATTAGTCTTCAGATATGAAACTCTTGATGATGTAGCCGCCAGACTTTTCGTCGTGTTCGAGATCGAGCAGCTTTCGGGATTGTGCATCTTCAAGCAATTTGCCAAAGGTTTTAAAGCCATGGTATGTCTCATTGAATCCAGGTTTGCGACGTTTGAGGGCCTGCTTGATCATCGATCCCCAAACCTTGTCCTGTTCACCCCGTTCCTGAAATAGGTCTTCGACCACCTCCATGACTAAATCAATGGCTTCCTGTTTTTTTTCTTCGTCCGTCTGCTCTACCGCCTTGTGCTTCTTTGACTTTGGTGTTTTCTTGGCTTTCTTCTGAGTCTTACTGCGTTGTTTCTTTGCACCACGCACGAGGTCGTCATAAAAGATAAATTCATCGCAATTCGCTATTAGTAAATCGGATGTCGAATTCTTAACACCCACACCAATTACAACTTTATTGTTTTCCCGAAGTTTACTTACTAATGGCGAAAAGTCAGAGTCACCACTAATAATGACGAATGTATCAACATGTTCTTTTGCGTAACAGAGGTCTAAAGCATCCACAACCATTCGAATATCTGCTGAGTTTTTCCCAGATTGTCGAACGTGTGGGATCTCGATCAGTTCAAAGGCTGCCTCATGCATTGGCTTCTTGAAATCCTTGTACCGGTCCCAATCACAATAAGCTTTCTTGACTACAATATTACCCTTGAGTAATAGCCGTTCAAGAACTTTCTGTATATCAAACGCAGCGTATTTGGCATCACGAACACCCAATGCGATATTCTCGAAGTCGCAGAACAGTGCCAAGTTTATACTATTAAGATTTAAATTCATGTTAGGTCATACCATCTGGTTTTTCATTATCCGCTAATGTGAAGCGAAATATATAATACTGCAAGCTCCTCAAAGGACACTGAACTGTCCGCAGCCGGCCAGGAACCGAGCTGTAGAAACATTGCCATTACTGCATGAGTTGCATATTAAATCAGCAGCTCAACTCATGATACGGCAGTATTTCTTGACGAGATGGTGCAAGTCATCTTCAATCTCCTCATAGTGCCGTTCCATTTGTCTCTTCTCCTTTCCGCTTTTTTATACGCTCCTGCAATCCCTGTGTCAGGTCCCACAGAACGGGCACGATAAACAGGGTCAGTGCGGTGGCGGTCGCCAGGCCAGTGACAAAGGTAGATGCCATGGTACCCCAAACCAGCGAGTAGCTGGGTATACCCAGTGCCATTGGCAGCAGTCCCAGTGTTGTGGTCAGGGTGGTGAGCACGATCGGCCGCAGGCGTATATGTACACCCTCGATGATGGCGTCCTTGCGTGACATGCCACTGCGGTAACGACGGTTGATGAAATCTATCAATACCAGGGCATCGTTGACCACGACGCCGGCCACACCGATAACGGCGATGAAACTGTTGACGGTGAACAACGATTGGGTCACCAGCTTGCCGGATACCACGCCGATAAGGGCGAAGACGACCGCGGACAGTACGATCAGCGGCTGCAGATAGGACTGGAACTGGGTAGCCAGAATAACGTACATCACCAGGATCGCGATGATGAAGGCATACGCCAGTGACTCGAAGGATCGCTGGGTGTCCTCGTACTCGCCACCAAAGGTCACGGTGGCGCCGGGATAGCGGTCGGCGACGTTGCCATAGTGCGCCTTGACCGCATTGACCACGGCCGGGGTCGAGGTCGGTGCACCTGGCTTGATGTTGGCCTTGATGCTGATGGCTCGCTGGCCCTTGTAGCGCTTGATCGTGCCTGATTCGCTATAGGTATTCACCCTGACCAGGTCAGCCAGGTGTATCGGGCGGTCTGCGTGTTCCAGCAGAGGAACGTACAGTGCATGCTCGGGTTCATCGAGCTTGTCAGGATCAACATACAGCTTGAGATCTACCTCCTCGTCGATATGGCGGTATTTGCCGATATAGCGGCCATCGAGCACGCTGGCCGCGAGCATTGCGACCTGGGTGTTGTCGAGACCGTACTCGGCCACGTTTTCCTGCAGCACCTCCAGGCGCAGCACGCGTTTCGGAAGCCCACGATCGTCATCCAGACCACTCAGGTGAGGCGCAATACCCTCGTTGCTGCGCATGAACTCGAGCATCTCCTGGGCCAGAGACGAGACGCTATCCAGATTCGAGCCTATCACGCGCACGTTGATGTCCTTGCCTGCCGGTGGACCGTCCTTTTGCGGGTGGATATGCAGCTTGAACCCGTCTTGCTCATAGAGCGGCTTGAGCTTGTCGCGCATGCGTTGAAGGTGTTCAAGCGGATCATCGAAGGACTGATCTTGCTGCGCTGGCATGGTCACCACGACGCTGCCGTGGTTATTGCCGAATACCGGCCGGTAGTCCTCGTCAAAGTAGTAGCCGGCAAACCCAGCGGCCGACTTGGCCATGCCGGGGCCGTCTTCCATGACCGTCTCCGAGATCTGCCTTACCCTGGCATCGATGTCCTCGATGGCGGTATCACTGGGGCCCACGACATCGACGTAATACAACTTGTA
Source organism: Arenicellales bacterium (assembly GCA_029287965.1). Lineage (GTDB taxonomy): Bacteria > Pseudomonadota > Gammaproteobacteria > BMS3Bbin11 > BMS3Bbin11 > JARFQC01. The sequence goes on along the minus strand of JARFQC010000120.1, from coordinate 1,335 downwards.
GTCATCAGGAAAAAACTGGATGCGGATCAGCGGCGCCTTGCCGCTGGCGGATAGGCCAAGTACGGTGACCGAAGCGAAGAATGCCACCAGCACAAGTATCACGCTGGTGTAACGGTAGCGCATGGTGACTTTAAGGATACGGTCCGTCATGCGCCGCAACATGCGCAGTAAGGCGTTGTCGCGATCTACCGCAGACACCCTGGATTTTACCCGTGGGCCGAAGTCCAGGTAATGGATGGGAAGGATAAGCAGGCATTCGACCAGCGAAGCGATGATGGCAAATGTCACGGCCTTGGGAACGAGGGCAAAAAATTGCCCGGTCGTGCCCGTCATGATGAGCATGGGCAGAAAGGCGGCGACCGTGGTCATGGTGGCGGATAACACTGGCAGGGCGACCTCTGCCGTGCCGGTTACGATTGCCTCCTGCAGCGGTTTTCCCTCCTGCACATGGCGATAGATGTTCTCGGTCACCACGATGGCATCATCCACAATGATGCCCGTTACCAGTACGAACGAAAACAGCGTGATCTCGTTCAGGCTATTGCCGGTCAGGTACATGATCAGCATGGTGATCATGAAAGAGAACGGAATGCCGATGGTGATCAGTCCGGCATTTCGAATGCCCATGAAGTACCAGATGATCAAGGATACGAGCAGAATACCGACCAGCATATTCATGCCGAGGGTCTTGAGTCCGTCCTCGATATAGACGGTGGAATCCTGTGTCAGAACCAGGCCGACGCCACGGGAGTCGAACACGGGAGACAGTTCGTCGATGACCGCCTGCACCTGTTCGCGAATCTCCATCGCGTTGCCGTCATCTGACTTGGTGATGCGCAGGCCCAGGGATGGCTTGCCGTTGATCGAGGAAATAACGCCGGGATCGCGATAATCCAGTCCTGCCCGGCTTATCACGTCTTCTACCCTGACCAGGCTGCCATCAGCGTCGGAACGGATGACGGTAGCCAGTACCTGTTCCAGGCTCTGAAAGCGTTCATCCACCTTCACCAGGTACTGACCGCTGTCGTCGACGAAGTCACCCGCCGGTATAGAAACGTTAGCCGCCTGCAGGGCACGGGCGGCCTGGTCGAAGCTGACACCAAGCGCCCGCAGGCGCCCTGGGTCGAGCATGACGTGGAACTCCTGGATATACTCGCCGCTCAGATCGACCTTTTGTACATCGGGCAAGGCCAACAGGCGGCTCTTGAGCTCCTCCGCCATCAATGCCAGTGCCCGGTTTTCATGATCCCCTACCAGGTTGATCATGATGACGGGTAGCCAGTCCTGTACCTTGGCATAGATCAGCTGCGGTGGATCGACGGCCTCCGGCAGCTC
>JARFQC010000012.1 GCA_029287965.1 Arenicellales bacterium | reverse complement strand
CGCCATGAACGTGGGTCCACAGGGTAGTGTCTAGATCAGTGTTATGTGCGCAATGTGCGAGATGAGGGATGCCGGCTAAATGAAATTCAAAATCACTGCCCGCACTGACAGGGCGAGACGGGGTGTGCTGGATTTCGAACGTGGCAGGGTCGAAACCCCCGCATTCATGCCGGTCGGCACCTATGGCACCGTAAAGGGCATGACGCCCGAAGAACTCCAGGCAGGTGGTGCCCGGATCATTCTCGGCAATACCTTCCACCTGATGCTGCGGCCCGGGCTGGACATCATCCGTGCCCACGGCGGGCTGCATAATTTCACACACTGGCAGGGGCCTATCCTGACCGATTCGGGCGGTTTTCAGGTCTGGAGCCTCGGCAAGCTGCGCAAGCTGACGGAAGAAGGTGTACGCTTCCGCTCACCGGTGAATGGTGACGATGTTTTCCTGACACCGGAAAAATCGATCGAAGTGCAGCATGTACTGGGTTCCGATGTCGTGATGATCTTCGATGAATGCACGGCCTGGCCGGCCACACACGACGAAGCGGCCGAGTCCATGCGCCTGTCATTACGCTGGGCGGAACGCTGCAAGCAGGCTCATGGCGAGGCATCTTCAGCGCTGTTCGGGATTGTTCAGGGCGGCATGTATCCTGACCTGCGGCAGGAATCACTGGCTGGCCTGGCGGCCCTGGACTTCGATGGCTACGCCATCGGCGGGCTTTCCGTAGGCGAGCCTACCGAGGAAATGCACCGTGTGCTGGAGGGCCTTGAACCTGACATGCCATCCGGCAAACCGCGCTACCTGATGGGCGTCGGGCGGCCTGAAGATATCGTCGAGGCCGTGGTGCGGGGCATAGACATGTTCGACTGTGTCATGCCGACGCGCAATGCACGCAATGGCTGGCTGTTTACCCACAGCGGCGTGGTCAAGATTCGCAATGCCCGCTATGCAGAAGATACCGGCCCGATTGATCCTGAATGCAGCTGTTACACCTGCCGCTACTACTCTCGCTCTTATCTGCGTCATTTGCAGCGCTGCAACGAGATGCTTGGCGCACACCTGGCGACCCTGCACAACCTGCATTACTACCAGGAACTCATGCGCGGATTACGTACGGCAATCGAGGAAGGGGTGCTGGCTGACTTCGTCAGGGATTTCTACCTGAAACGCGCTAATTAGGACGGATCTGATCAGCTCGTGACCTTCCATTTTGTGTCCGTATTTGCCGGATTCCAGGTTGCGGGTGTTCGCGGCAACTGCGGAATAGCGGCGATCCGCGCCTCGAAACTGATTATTCTGCACCACAAGCTACATTGTTAAGTGCGTAATCAGATGTTCCCTGTCCATGGATATGGCATAATCCGCGCCGCTATTAACGGTTGAACACCACGAAAACAGGTACTTTCAATGAATTTATTTATTTCTGATGCACTGGCCCAGACCGGCGGTGCGGCGCCTCAGGGTGGCGGACTGATGTCACTCCTGCCCCTGGTGGCCATTTTTGCAGTTTTCTATTTTCTGCTTATCCGTCCCCAGCAGAAGCGCGCCAAGGAACATAAGGCCATGACCGAGGCCCTCGCCAAGGGCGACGAAGTCGTTACTTCAGGCGGCACACTCGGAAAAATCACCGAAACCGGCGAGAATTTTGTGTCAGTTGAAGTCGCCAGCGGAGTAGTCATAAAGGTACAGCGATCTTCTGTACAGGCCCTGATGCCTAAAGGCACCATCAAATCCGCCTGATCAGGTATCTGCATGAACAAATATCCCTTCTGGAAGTACCTGATTATCCTGGCCATCATTGTGCCTGGATTCCTGTATGCCTTACCCAACCTGTTTGGAGAAGACCCGGCATTGCAGATTTCACCTACGCGTACGGCCATCATTGATGACAGCACGCGACAGCAGGTCGAAGCTGTACTGGGCGACGCGGGCATTCAGTTCCATAGTCTCCAGCTGCTGGAGAGCGGGCTGCAGGTCAGGTTCCGCAACACGGATGATCAGCTCAAGGCCAAGGATGTCGTTGAGAATGAACTGGGGGATAAATACACCGTTGCCCTGAACCTGGTTCCGGCCACGCCGGCATGGCTTGAGGCATTGAATGCACAGCCCATGTATCTTGGTCTGGATCTACGCGGTGGTGTGCATTTTCTGATGCAGGTGGATATTGAGGGCGCGATACGCAACACCGAAAAGAGACTCGTGTCGGACCTGCGTACGGGCCTGCGCGAGAATCGTATTCGCTACGTGACCGTCACCAGCAGCAAGGACAACGGCATTCATGTTGTTTTCCCGGATGAAGAACGTCGCGAGCAGGCGTTGCCAGTCATCCAGGATGACTTCGATGACCTGTCCTACACGGAAGTCGAGCGTGACGGTAAACCCGCTTTCAGGCTCCTGCTCACCGAACCCGCCAAAAAGGAAATCAAGGATTTTGCCGTCAAGCAGAACATGACGGCCCTGCGCAACAGGATCAACGAACTCGGCGTAGCCGAACCGATCGTTCAGCAGCAGGGTGAAGACCGCATCGTGGTGCAACTGCCCGGTGTCCAGGACACGGCCCGTGCCAAGGAAATCATTGGTCGAACGGCCACCCTGGAAATCATGCTGGTTGATGAAAAGAACGATGTGACCAATGCGTTGCAGGGCAGGGTGCCCGTGGGTTCACGGCTGTACCGCGACCGCAACAACCGGCCATTGCTGCTGAAAAAGGGCATCGTCTATTCAGGTACCAACATCGTCGATGCCTCAGCCGGCATCGACTCGCGCAACGGCGGCGCAGTGGTTCACATCACACTTGATTCGCGCGGTGCTGCAATCAACCAGCGCGTGACAGGCGACAATATCGGCAACCGTATGGCGGTTGTCTATGTGGAAGTAAAGAGCACGGTGCAGCGGGATGAGAACGGCAGTGTTGTATTTGACGATGAGGGCATGCCGGTCAGGGTCAAGTCTCGCATTGAAGAAGTCATCACCGCACCCGTCATTCGCGACCAGCTCGGCAAGCGTTTCCAGATCGAAGGCATGGACAGCATCAAGGAATCGCGTGATCTCGCGCTGCTGTTGCGCGCTGGTGCCCTGGCAGCCCCCGTGGTGATCGTTGAAGAACGCACCATCGGTCCCAGCCTGGGTAAGGAAAATATTACCAGGGGCTTCCTGTCCATCCTCTACGGCATGATTGCCATCCTGATTTTCATGGCGATTTACTATCGCGTTTTCGGCTTGATTGCCGATGTAGCCCTGCTGCTGAATATTGTTCTGATAGTCGCGGTGCTGTCGTTGTTCCAGGCGACGCTGACATTGCCGGGTGTGGCGGGAATTCTGCTGACCGTCGGTATGGCGGTGGATGCCAACGTATTGATATTCGAACGTATAAGAGAAGAACTGCGCAACGGCGTCACCCCTCAGGCGGCCATCTATTCAGGCTATGACAAGGCCCTGTCGACGATTGTCGACGCCAACATCACAACGTTGATTGCGGCGATCGTATTGTTCAACTTCGGTACGGGCCCCATCAAGGGATTCGCGATTACGCTCTCCATCGGCATCGTAACGTCGATGTTCACGGCCATATTTGTCAGTCGCGGCATCGTCAATTACCTCTACGGCAATCGCCGCTTAACCAGTCTGGCGATATAGGAATAAATCGATGCGCATACTGAAAAATGTCCAGTTTGATTTCCTCGGCAAACGCAAACTTGCTCTCGCCCTGTCGGCCGTATTTATTGTCATCTCGCTGGCCTCCATCCTGACCCGGGGCATGGCCTTCGGCATTGACTTCACCGGGGGCACGCTTGTCGAAGTGGCCTACAATGAGGCGGCCGAGATTGATCCCGTTCGCAATGCCCTGGTAGAGGCGGGCTTTGATGATGCGGTCGTGCAGTATTTCGGTACCGTACGCGACATCATGATTCGCATACCGGTACGTGAGGATACTGCCGGCGCTGAAGTCAGCAACCAGGTCATGCAGACATTACGCGCGCAGACGGGTGAAACGCTGGATCAGACCGACCCAAGGACACGTAGCCAGACCTGTCGCATCAGCGCAACCACCGAAGTCGTCCCCTGCAGTGTGCAAATGCGCCGGGTTGAGTTTGTCGGCCCCCAGGTGGGTGATGAGCTGGCCAACCAGGGTGGCCTGGCCATGCTGTATGCCCTGTTCGGCATCCTGATCTATGTCACCTGGCGGTTCGAATGGCGTTTTGCCGTGGGTTCGGTGGTAGCGCTGGTCCATGACGTACTGATCACGGTCGGATTTTTCTCCGTATTCCAGCTGGAGTTTTCACTCACGGTACTGGCCGCTGTGCTCGCGGTCATCGGCTACTCGCTGAACGACACCATCGTGGTGTTCGACAGGATCAGGGAAAACTTCCGCAAGATGCGCAAGGGTGAGCCGATAGATATCATGAACAAATCGATCAACCAGACCTTGCCGCGAACCATTCTGACTTCTCTGACAACATTGATCGTACTGATTTCCCTGTTCCTGTTTGGCGGTGACATTATCCACAACTTCTCAATTGCGCTGATACTCGGCGTGCTGATCGGTACGTATTCATCAATATTTATAGCCAGCCCAACGGTGCTGATGCTTGGTGTATCACGTGAAAACCTGCTTCCGGTCAAGAAGGAAGGGGAAAACGAATCCGCAGACAGCACATCCTGAACCACTGAATCCGGAGCATCCATGTTTGACAAGACCATGAAAATTGAAGGCTACGACGATGATCTGGCTGCAGCAATTGCCGAAGAAGAACGTCGCCAGGAAGAGCATATCGAGCTGATTGCTTCGGAGAACTATGCCAGTCCACGGGTTATGGAAGCCCAGGGGACGGTACTGACCAACAAGTATGCCGAAGGCTACCCGGGGCGTCGCTACTACGGCGGTTGCGAATATGTCGACAAGGCTGAAGAACTCGCGATCGAGCGGGTCAAGCAACTTTTCGGTGCCGACTACGCCAACGTGCAGCCGCATTCAGGCTCGCAGGCCAATGCAGCGGTTTACATGGCCCTGATGCAGCCGGGCGAAACCGTCCTGGGCATGAGCCTTGCCCACGGAGGTCATCTAACCCACGGCGCCAAGGTCAATTTTTCCGGCAAGCTGTTCAATTCCGTCCAGTACGGGTTGGACGAGAGTACCGGTGAGATCGACTACGACCAGGTGGCCAGCCTGGCGGCTGAACACAAGCCAAAGATGATCGTGGCCGGTTTCAGCGCCTACTCACGCGTTGTAGACTGGCAGGCATTCCGCGACATCGCCGACGAAGTCGGCGCCTGGCTACTGGTAGACATGGCCCATGTTGCAGGACTGATTGCTGCAGGCGTCTACCCGAGTCCTGTATCCATAGCCGACGTCACGACCTCAACCACACATAAAACCCTGCGCGGTCCACGTGGCGGCATCATCCTCGCCAAGCAGAACGAGGAGGTAGAAAAGAAACTGAACTCGCTGGTTTTTCCCGGCACCCAGGGCGGTCCCCTGATGCATGTCATTGCAGCCAAGGCGGTTGCGTTCAAGGAAGCACTCGAGCCTGAATTTGCCGATTACCAGAAACAGGTCGTCGCCAACGCACGAGCCATGGCTGACGTCATACAGCAGCGCGGGTTCAAGGTTGTGTCCGGCGGTACCGACAATCATCTCATGCTGGTGGATTTCATCGAGCAGGGCCTGACCGGCAAGGCAGCTGAAGGCGCACTGGGCCTGGCCAACATTACGGTCAATAAAAACGCGGTACCGAATGACCCCAATTCTCCATTCGTCACCAGCGGTATTCGCATAGGCACACCTGCAATCACTACGCGCGGATTCAACGAGAAGGATTCCGCGGATCTGGCCGGCTGGATGTGTGATATTCTCGATGACATGCATAACCAGTCCGTGATAGACGCAATTCGCAGCAAGGTGCTCGACATCTGTCAGCGCCTGCCTGTCTACGTCTGATCGCAGAGATGTCTGATGCATTGCCCTTTTTGTAACACCGAGGACACCAAGGTCATCGACTCGAGGTTGTCGCTGGAAGGCGTGGGCGTGCGTCGACGCAGGGAATGTCAGAACTGCCACGAACGCTTTACCACCTTCGAACGCGCCGAACTACGCTTCCCGTCGATAAAGAAAACCAACGGCAAGCGCGAGGACTTCTCCGAGGACAAACTGCGCCAGGGCATGCAGCGGGCGCTGCAGAAACGGCCGGTCGATGCCGATGAGATAGAAAGAGCCGTCAGCCGGATCCTGCACAAGCTGATCACCGCAGGCGAACGTGAGATCGAATCCAGCCAGCTCGGCGAATGGGTGATCGAAGAACTTGCCCAGCTGGATGACGTTGCATACGTACGCTTTGCATCCGTTTACCGTCGTTTTCAGGATCTTGATGCCTTTCGTAAGGAACTTGATCTGCTCAAGGGCCGTGACAGCAGAAAGCGTGCCCGGCTCAGCGTTCTGAACAGCAGCAAAAAGCCCTGACACAGGGCATCCGTGCCATGTTTTCCGAGCAGGATCATCGTCACATGTCCCGCGCCCTGCAACTCGCGGAGCAGGGCTTGTGGAGCACCGATCCCAATCCGAGAGTAGGCTGTGTCATCGTCGATGATACCGGCGTCTGCGGAGAAGGCTGGCATCAGCGCGCCGGCCAAGCGCACGCCGAAATCAATGCCTTGCGACAGGCCGGCAAGTCTGCGCTCGGTGCAACGGTCTACATTACCCTGGAACCCTGCAGCCACCATGGGCGCACGCCACCGTGCTGCGACGCACTGATAGAAGCAGGGGTGCGCCGGATCGTCGTGGCCATGCAGGATCCCAATCCGCTTGTTTCAGGCGAGGGCATCGCCCGGCTCGAACAAGCGGGCATTGCTGTACAGTCCGGCCTGTTGCAAGCGCAGGCGGTGGAGTTGAACCCGGGTTTTATCAGCCGCATGCAAAAACACCGGCCCTGGGTAAGGGTCAAGCTTGGTGTCAGCCTAGATGGACGCACAGCCATGCACAGCGGTGAGAGCCAGTGGATCACAGGTCCAGAAGCGCGTCACGACGTACAGCGACTCAGGGCGCGCAGTTCAGCTATTCTGACCGGCAGTGGCACCGTGCTGCATGATGACCCGAACATGACAGTACGCATTGAAGGCGCAGACAGGCAGCCGCTGCGGGTTGTTGTCGACAGTCTCCTCAGCATGCCAGCTGGTGCCAGAATGATCACTGACGGCAAAGGCGTACTGATAGCGACCACGGTGGAAGAAGACGATGAGCGCTATGCCGAGCTGTCCGCCGCCGGCGCCCGGATACACCGTTTCCACAGCGCTGCAGGCAAGGTGGACCTACTCGAATTGCTCCGCTACCTGGCCGATGCACACGAGTGCAACGAAGTTCACGTGGAAGCCGGGTCAGTGCTGTGCGGAACCCTGCTTGCCAGGCAGCTTGTTGATGAGATCGTCATCTACATGGCCCCTGTCATAATGGGCAGCGACGCACGCGGTATGTTCCATTTGCCCGGGATCGAGATGATGGAGCAGAAGATTGGCGTGGTCATTTCAGATATCAGAAAGGTCGGCAGCGACTGGCGCATCAGCGCCCGACCAGACTATATGGAGACGGAGTAAGCGGGTGTTTACAGGAATTATTCAGGCAGTTGGCAAGGTGGTCAGCCTGCAGCGCAGCAGTACTGATGCGCGGCTCAAGATCGATACCGGCAAGCTCGCACTTGCCGATACCCAGCTCGGCGACAGCATAGCGGTCAATGGCGTCTGCCTGACCGCCGTACGCCTTGACGGGCAGTCTTTCGAGGCAGACGTGTCTGGCGAAACCCTGAGCCGGTCCAGCCTTGGCGACCTGACCCAGGGCGGCAAGGTCAACCTCGAGCTGGCGATGCTGCCTAGCACCCGATTCGGCGGGCATATCGTCAGCGGTCATGTCGACGGCATGGCGATGCTGGCAGAACTCGGCGAGCAGGGACAGTCAATCCGGATGCGATTCACATTACCGGAAGGACTCGAGCGTTATGTCGCCGAGAAAGGTTCTATCTGCATTGACGGCGTCAGCCTGACCGTGAATGCGGTCGCGGACCGGGATTTTGAAGTCAACCTCGTGCCGCACACGTTGCAGGAAACAATACTCGATGACTACCGCGTAGGAACCCGCGTGAACATAGAGGTTGATATCATTGCACGTTACCTCGAGCGGATGCTCCAATACGGCACCCCGACCAGCAGGCCCGATTCGGATGACAGCTTCGTCGAAAAAATCAGGGACATGTTCGATGACTGAAACCATTTAATACCCAAGGAATATCTGAACAACTCCAATGGGATGGGGGTTCGGGAGAAGGGATAGAATGCAGCATTGATAAGTCTTTGATGTATAGCCTTTTCCCCGTAGATAAACTTGCAAGGGTGCTCTGAATATGTCGCCAAGCGACTTATTCAGAGTATCCCTAAGGAAGCTCTGATTCATTCACATGGGATGGGGGCTCGGGGGAAGGGTGCTGATGAGACAACCAGAAAGCCTTTGATATAACATACCCTTCCCCCGTTAAAAACTTACAGGGGGTTCTGATAATTTCGCAAAGCGAATTGAACAGAGCTCCCTAACCAGCGGATACAGCCTATGAGCCTGGACAGCACTGAAGACATCATTGACGACCTGCGCCAGGGCAAGATGGTTATCCTCATGGATGACGAGGACCGGGAAAATGAAGGCGATCTCGTGATGGCGGCTGAATGCATAACGCCTGACGCGATTAATTTCATGGCGCGCTATGGCCGCGGCCTGATCTGCCTGACGTTGACCGGCGAGCACTGCAGGCGCCTGGAACTGCCCTTGATGGTCGATAACAATCGCACACCATATGCCACGAATTTCACCGTCTCCATCGAAGCGGCAGAGGGCGTGACAACCGGCATCTCCGCTGCCGATCGTGCCGTTACGGTCAAGGCGGCCGTCAATCCCGACGTTCAGCCTGCCGATATCGTTACACCCGGTCATGTATTTCCGCTGATGGCGCAGGAAGGTGGTGTCCTGTCGCGGGCAGGCCACACCGAGGCAGGCGTTGACCTGGCTGCACTCGCCGGGTATCAGCCGGCCAGCGTGATCTGCGAAATTCTCAAGGAAGACGGCAGCATGGCGCGCATGCCTGACCTGGTCGAGTTTGCCAGGGAGCACGATTTACGCATAGGAACGATAGAAGATCTTATCCGCTACCGACGCCGACATGATTCAATTCTGCGCCGGGAAGGCGAGACCCGGATAGACACGCGCTATGGCCGTTTCAACGCTATCGTTTACCGCGATACGCTCAACGGCAATGCCCACCTGGCACTGGTGCGTGGCAAGATAGAAGAAAGTAATGCACCGCTGATACGCGTGCAGGTTCATACCGGTATTTCCGATTTGCTCTCGGATCTGCAGGAAGACACTGGCTGGACCATCCTCAGCTCTGCCGAACGGCTGGCTGAAGAAGATACCGGGGTACTGGTGATCCTGAACTACGAATCGGGTGATGCAGACCTGCTTGACAAGCTGAAAGGCCGATTAATAGAAACGCTGGGCAAGCAGGATGAAGCGGATTCCGGTGCCGATGCGGAGACCTTGAGGACATTCGGCGCAGGTGCCCAGATACTGGCGGACATAGGTGTGCGCAAGATGCGTGTACTGAGCGGTTCGCCGCTGATCATGCACTCACTGGCCGGTTTCGACCTCGAAGTGGTAGAATTCATCACAAATTAGCGATAGCGGAAAAAATAATGAGTCATATCAAGTCAATAAGCGGGAATTTTAATGCAGGAGATGCAAAGTTCTGCATACTCGCCGCGCGATTCAATTCATTCATCGTTGAGCGCCTGGTTGAAGGTGCCGTTGATGCACTGGTGCGCCATGGTGTTGAACGCGACGACATTGAGATCATCCGTGTGCCGGGCGCCTATGAAATGCCCATCACCGCACAGCGGGCCGCACGCACCGGGCGCTATGATGCGCTGATCGCGCTTGGCGCGGTGATCCGTGGAAGCACCCCTCACTTTGACTATGTGGCCGGTGAATGCAGCAAAGGGCTTGCCCAGGTCGGCCTGGCGGAAGACCTGCCCGTCATTTTCGGCGTTCTGACTACCGATACCATCGAGCAGGCTGTCGAGCGTGCCGGTACCAAGGCAGGCAATAAGGGGGCAGAGGCAGCTGTCTCCGCAGTTGAGATGGTCGATCTGCTCAAGACTATCGGCAGCTGATGAAATCCGGAAGCCGCCACCTGGCGCGGCAGGCCGCGGTGCAGGCGCTGTACCAGTGGGACATGACCCAGCAGAACAGGCTGGAAATCGAAAAGAGTTTCCTGTCAGACCGCAAGCTTGCACACAGTGACCTGGAATACTTTCAGCACCTGATCAGTGATATCCCCAAACAGATTACCGAGATCGATGCCGCAGCAGGGCCTTTTCTGGACCGCGAAATGGGCAAGGTCGATCCCATTGAACGGGCCATTCTCAGGCTGTCCGTGTTTGAGCTGACCCACCATCATGAGATTCCCTACCGCGTTGTCATAAATGAAGCCATCGAGCTGGCCAAGACATTCGGCTCCGACAACAGCTATCGTTTTATCAACGGAATTCTCGACAAGATGGTCGCAACCGTAAGAGAACTCGAAGTCGCTGCTCAGCGTTAGTGGACGAGTTTTCTCTCATCAGGCAGTACTTCGATGTCCGTCCGTTGCCCGGGCACGTAGCCCGCGGGATTGGTGACGATGCTGCAATTCTCGACTGCCCGGCTGACTGTCAGCTGCTGGTCAGCACCGATACCCTCGTATCCGGGGTGCATTTCTTTCCTGACGCGGATCCCGCTTCACTCGGCCACAAGGCACTGGCCGTCAATCTCAGTGATATCGCTGCGATGGGCGGCCGTCCGGCCTGGTTTACCCTTGCGCTGACACTGCCGGAACCGGATGAATCATGGCTGAAGGCATTCTCTGCTTCTCTGCACAAGCTGGCCGAGAGCAGTGGTGTCAGCCTGGTAGGCGGTGATACAACCAGCGGACCATTGTCGATAACCATCACCATGATCGGTACCGCAGCCAGGCAAAAGGCAATCTGCCGCGATAACGCCGCCGTCGGGGATGCCATTCTCGTGACCGGCGCATTGGGCGACGCTGCCATGGCGCTGCGATGCAGAAGCAACGATATTGCATTGGACGATGCGAACACCGCTTTCCTGAACAAGCGACTCGACTGTCCGATGCCGCGCCTGGAAGAGGGGGCATTGCTGGCCAGGTACGCGTCGGCAATGATCGATGTTTCGGATGGATTATCCTCCGACCTGGGCCACATTATCGCAGCCAGTCAGGTCGGCGCAGAATTGTATGCTGAAAAACTGCCCGTATCAGAAACCATGCAGCAGGCTGCGCGGCGGGCAGGCATTGATGATGCAGAAGTGCTGAGCATGGTTCTGAATGGCGGTGATGACTACGAATTATGTGCCACCGTTCCGCAGGCACAGCTGCCCGGGCTGCTGTCTGCATGGTCAACCGCGCTGGCACCGGTTATTCCGATTGGTACAATCACCGCACAGGAAGGTCTGTCTCTGCATGGTGACGACGGAACTGTGCAGTCACTGAACAGCGGCGGGGGGTATAAGCATTTCAATGAATGAATCGGCGGACAGCAAGCGGCCTGAACTGCTGCGCAACCCGGTGCACTGGCTGGCATTCGGCTTTGGCTCGGGACTGAGCCCGGTCGCGCCGGGGACGTTTGGCACGCTTGCGGCCATACCTGTCTTCATCCTGCTCAGCGGTTTGCCGCTCTGGCAGTACCTGCTGGTGACCCTGGTCATGTTTGGCATCGGCATATACCTGTGCGGCAGGACGTCCGCAGACCTGGGCGTGGAAGATCATCCCGGTATCGTGTGGGATGAGATAGTCGGATTTCTTGTCACCATGACAGCTGTGCCGGCGTCGCTGATCTGGGTAGTGGCCGGCTTTGCGCTGTTCAGGTTTTTCGATATCCTTAAACCCTGGCCGATCGGCCTGGTCGACAGCAGGATGAAGGGCGGTCTGGGCATCATGATTGATGATGTGCTGGCCGGGCTCTATGGTTTGATCATACTGCACATTTTGATGTACCTGGCGGGACAGCTATGACGAATAAGATCAACAAGACCGATGATGAATGGCGCAGTGAGCTTAGCGATGCAGAATTCGAAGTGTGTCGGCAAAAGGGCACCGAACCGGCATTCAGCGGCGAATATTTCGATAGCAAGGATGACGGAATCTATCGTTGCCGCTGTTGCGGTGAACCGTTGTTCAAATCAGACGCTAAATTTGACTCCGGCACCGGCTGGCCAAGCTTTTACGCCCCGATCGCAAGCAACATTATCCGTGAAGAAGCAGATAACAAGCTCAGCCGCGAAAGAACGGAAATCATCTGCGACAGCTGTGGCGCACACCTGGGACACGTCTTCCCCGACGGGCCGCAACCTACCGGCCTGCGCTACTGTGTAAATTCGCTCTCCCTCAAGTTGGACAGGACAGAAGATACGGATTGAGCCCGTCACGAATGCGCCTAGTCGCCGCAGATATCGGCGGAACCAGCAGCCGCTTTGCCATCGCCTCCATCACCGGCGAGCAAGGCTCGGGCCAGGTTTTGACCAGGCGCTATCCAAGCGCTCAATGGCCTGACTTCAATGCACTCTACCGGCACTTTCTGTCGGACAATGCATTATCGGACGAACAGATTGACCTGCTCGTACTGGCCCTGCCGGGTGTTATCCACGGTAAACATGCGCGTTTGACCAACCTGCCATGGTCGCTGGACAGTAATCGTATATGTTCGGATTTCCCGGTCAGCAGGGTCGTTTTCATTAATGATTTCCAGGCTGCTGCAAACGGACTGTCCGTGCTCACTGAAGACGACGCCCTTACATTAAACCACGCAGCCAGGCAGCCGCAGCGGCCTCGCGTGGTCACCGGTGCCGGCACCGGGCTGGGTATGGCCTACATGGTCGGTGACGGACTGCCGATGGTGACAGAAGGCGGACACGTGGACTTTGCCCCGCTGGACGATGAACAGAAACGCTTGCTTGACTACCTCAATGAACGCTACCCGGATCACGTATCCTATGAACGCATACTGTCAGGCCCCGGGATGGTCGAGCTGTATAGATTTATTGCCGGAGATGAAGCGGGCAGCGTCCCGACAGCCGCGGAGATAGGCGACCGCGCGAAGATCGGCGCTGATGATGTCAGCTCCAGAACGCTGGCGTTGTTTACGCGCATCCTGGCCGCCTTTGCCGGCAACCTGGCACTTTTATTCCAGCCGTTCGGCGGCTTGTATATTGCCGGCGGAATTGCGCCAAAGATGCAGGAATGGCTCAAAACCGGCGAGTTTATGGAGTATTATTCAGCCAAGGGTCGTATGTCTCATCTGGTGTCCTGCATTCCAGTCATACTGGTGCTGAACGAAGACCTTGGTCTGCAGGGTGCGCTGGCGCACGGTAAAACAATTCTAACTAGCAACGGAAAATAACGGGGTGGCACGGTATGCGCAGTAAAGACGTGCAGAAGCAAAATCGTACTGAAAAATACTATGTAGAAACGAAGCATTCCACAGAGCTGACACGCACTACGCTCGTCCTTGTCCTGGCCGGGGGGAAGGGCTCGCGACTGAAACAGCTCACTGAATGGCGCGCCAAGCCGGCGGTGCCGTTCGGAGGCAAATACAGAATTATCGACTTTGCCTTGTCCAACTGTGTCAATTCTGGGCTGCGCACGATCGGCATCCTGACCCAGTACAAGGCCCATTCACTGATCAGGCACATACAGCGCGCATGGGGCTTCATGCGCGCCGAGATTGGTGAGATGGTTGAAATCATTCCTGCCCAGCAACGGCGTGGTGAGAGCTGGTACCAGGGCACGGCGGACTCCGTTTTCCAGAATATTGACATCATACGCCGGCATTATCCCGACTACGTCATCATCCTTGGTGGCGATCACATCTACCGCATGGACTACTCCAAGATGCTCATGCATCACGTCGAGTCCAATGCCGATCTGACCATAGGTTGTATCGAGGTGCCGCGGGAGGAAGCCCGCAGTTTTGGCGTGATGTCTGTCGATGGGGAATGGCGCATCACCAGTTTCACGGAAAAGCCTGACGATCCGGAGCCGACTCCGGCAGACCCGGACCAGTCACTCGCCTCGATGGGCATTTATGTGTTTTCAACGGAATTTCTCGTTTCGCGGCTCATCGAAGATGCGGCTGATGAAAATTCTTCGCATGATTTCGGCAAGGATATTATCCCGTCCAGCATCAAAGACTCGAAAGTCATGGCCTATCCCTTCAGGAATGAAGATGGCGAGCCGGCCTACTGGCGGGACGTCGGTTCCATTGATTCCTACTGGCGCGCCAACATGGAATTGTGTGAGATATCCCCGGAACTGAATCTGTATGACCGGCATTGGCCTATCTGGACCTACCAGACACAGAATCCTCCGGCGAAGTTTATCTTTGATGACGAGGGCCGCCGGGGCGAGGCCATTGATTCGCTGATTTCGGCCGGTTGTATTGTTTCCGGTGCCAGGATCAAACGGTCGGTGGTGTTCTTTGGCAGCACCATCGAGTCATACAGCCACGTCAAGGACAGCGTCATCCTGCCCAAGGTGCTGATCGGCAGCAATTGCCGCATCCAGAACGCGATCATCGATAAGTCGTGCATCATCGAGGACAACATGGTGATCGGCGAAGACCTGGAAGAGGATCGCAAGCGCTTCCATGTGACGCCGGGCGGCGTAGTGCTTGTCACTCCGGATATGCTCCACCAGGACATCTACAAAACCAACTGACGACCAATCATGAGCAACCGGATCAAGCTGGTACTGTGCTGGCATATGCATCAACCGTACTACCGGGAGGGGCTGGACGGTGACTTCCGCCTGCCGTGGGTGTACCTGCATACCATCAAGGATTATTCCGACATGGCCATGCACCTGGAACGCCACCCGCAGATGCGCGTGGTAGTGAATTTTGCACCGGTACTGCTGGAACAGATAGACGACTACCGCAACCAGTTGAGTGATTACCTGAAGCACGGCCGGCCCATGGGTGATCCGCTGCTGAACTTCCTTGCCGGGGTACACCCGATACCCGATGACACCGAAATCAGGCGGGAACTTGTCCGCGCCTGTCGCCGTGCCAATGGCGAGCACATGATCAATCCGTACCCGGTGTTCGTGGATCTCCTGGAAATGGTCACATCGAGCTATCCGACAGGTGAGCCTGAGGTGGACCTGGATCGGCTGCCCTATCTCGATGCCCAGTATTTTCTGGATCTGCTTACCTGGTTTCATCTCGCCTGGCTGGGCCACTCACTGAAGCAGACGGATACGGCTCGCTACCTGATGAGCAAGGGGCGCTATTTCACCCACCAGGACAGGCAGTCTCTCATTGAACTGATCTACAACTGTCATGACGAGATACTGCCGCGCTATCGCAAGCTTGCCGAGCGCGGGCAGGTGGAATTGTCTATGACTCCGTACAGCCATCCCATTGTTCCGCTGCTGAACAGCTTCGACAATATGGACTGCGCCCAGCCGGAAGCACCCAAGCCGGAAAACGCGCGTTATCCCGGCGGCCATGACCGGTCTGACTGGCACATGCAGCACGGTATAGACGTGTTCAGCGAACATTTCGGCCATGCACCGAAAGGCATCTGGTTCTCGGAAGGCGGCATCAGTGACGACGCTATTGATCTGCTGGATAAATACCAGCTTCACTGGACGGCCTCGGGGGAAGGCGTCTGGCACAACAGCTGTACGCTATCAGGCTGTGATCCTGAAGAAATGCACAGTAAAAGAGCCCTGTTCACGCCATTCCGGATCGACGATACGGACTGCTGCCTGTATTTCCGTGATGACGGACTGTCCGACCTGATCGGCTTTGAATACAACAAGTGGGATGCGGCGGACGCGGTCGCAGACTTCACCTCCCACCTGGTCAACATCGCCGACTTCTTCGGTGATCAGGCCAGTGAACATATTGTCGCCGTGATACTCGATGGCGAGAATGCCTGGGAGTACTATCCGGACAATGCCTGGCACTTCATCGACAGGCTATATGCCAGCCTGACTGATCATCCGCGCATAGAAACGACAGACTTCGATACCGCACGCGACACTGCCAGGGTGCAGCCAATGAAAAAGCTATGCCCCGGCAGCTGGGTGTATGGCACATTCTCCACCTGGATAGGAGAACCGGAGAAAAACCGTGCCTGGGACCTGCTGATTGAAGCCAAGCAGGTCTATGACGAAGTGCTGATGGCGAATGAACTCGATGAAACCTCACGCCTGAAGGCGAGCCGCCAGCTGGCGATCTGTGAAGGCTCCGACTGGTTCTGGTGGTTCGGTGACTATAATCCTTCCGAAAGCGTCAGGGACTTCGACTACCTTTTCCGTCACCAGCTGGATCAGCTGTACCGCATACTCGGCCGTCCCATCCCGGAAAACCTGTCGATACCGGTTTCAACCGGTGGAGACTACGCCGAGTCGGCCGGAACAATGCGCAGAAGCCATACATGAAGGACAGATCAGAGGTGTTCGATTGCCGACTTGCAGGTGTACTGTTGCATCTGCGTTCGCTCGGTTCGGCCGAGAATGCGAATCGCATCTATCACTGGCTGGACTTCATGGAAAAGGCGGGGCTCAAGGTCTGGCAGTTCTTACCCCTGGGCGTACCGCATGAAGATGGCTCGCCTTACCAGACCCAGTCAGCCTTTGCAGTCGATCCCTGCCTGTTCCCGGAAGCTGCGATGATCTTCGGTCTTGATCCGCACGGAGAGGACTTTGACCGGTACTGTAGCGAACAGAGCATCTGGCTGGATGACTATGCGATGTATACGGCGCTCAAGCGGCTGTATGCCGGGCGTCCCTGGTTCGATTGGCTGCCGGCGCATCGCGACAGGGATCCTGCTGCGCTGGAGACACTCGCGAAGCAGCACGAAGAAGAGATTCGGGCTGTCAAGTGGCAGCAGTATTCGCTGCTGGAGTACTGGAAAGGGCTGCATCGTCATGCCAGCGACATGGGGGTGTTGCTGTTCGGCGACTTGCCCATATTCGTCGCTCACGACAGCGCCGACGTCTGGGCACACCCGGAATGGTTTCTGCTCGATGCCGAGGGTCAGCTGCTTTACGAATCCGGTGTGCCGCCCGATTACTTTTCTGAGACCGGTCAGCACTGGGGCAATCCGCATTACAACTGGGAGGCCATGCAGAAAGATGGATTCAGCTGGTGGCTGGCACGCATCCGTTACCTGCTCGAGTGGGTGGATATATTCAGGATTGACCATTTTCGCGGGTTCGAAGCCGTCTGGATGATAGACGCCGACAGCAAAACCGCAGCTGAAGGGCACTGGCAAAAGACACCGGGCGAAGCCTTGCTTGAAACAATCAGGGACCAGCTGGGCGAGGTGCCCATGATTGCAGAAAACCTGGGTGTCATCACACCGGAGGTGACCCAGCTGCAGGAGCGTTTCAAGCTGCCGGGCATGGCCGTATTACAATTCGCCTTCGATGAATTCGAGGACAATCCGCACAAGCCGTGGAACATGTCTGCCCAAACAGTTGCCTACACCGGCACGCACGACAACGATACAATGGCCGGCTGGTTCGCATCATTGACGGATGAACAGCGCAACAATGTGTACGAGATGCTCAGTATCGATCCGGACGATGATCCGGTCTGGGGCATGATCGATTCCGTAATGGCCAGCAAGGCATGGTTGTCGGTCGTCCCCATGCAGGATTTTCTAAGCCTGGGCAGTGAACACAGGATGAATACCCCGGGAACGATAGAGGGCAACTGGCAGTGGCTGCTGCCGGATGATGCCTGCGAGGGCGACCTGGCAGAACGGATCAGTATGTATGTCGAAACGGAAGGACGCAGTTGTGATGGTTGAAACCAGGCAGAAACAGGATCAGTTACAGCAGGGGCTGCTGCACGATCCTTTCGATATCCTTGGCCTGCATCGCGAGGGCCAGGCGTACGTGGTGCGTGCCTTCATGCCCAGTGCAGAGGAAGTCGAGCTCGAAGGCTTCGGCGCCATGGCGCGTCGTGAAAACACCGACCTGTTCGAGATTAGCCTGAGCAGACGCCAGACGAAGGCCCTGCCGCCTCACTATACATTGAGCTGGATAGAAAAAGGTACTACGGACCGGCATAGTGCAATTTCCCCTTATACCTTTGACCCGCAGATAGGCGACCTCGATCAGCACTGGTTTTCCGAAGGCCGGCATCTTCATGCCTACAGGTTCCTCGGCGCTCACATGAAGACCATCGATGGTATCGAAGGGTGCCAGTTTGCCGTCTGGGCGCCCAACACCCGGCGTGTCAGCGTGGTCGGTGATTTCAATGGCTGGCACGGTCTGCGGCATCCCATGCGCAATCGCGGCTATTCAGGCATATGGGAGCTGTTCATTCCGGGATTATGCGAGCACGATGCCTACCAGTTCGAAATACTCACGCAACAGGACGAGTTGCGGGTCAAGGTGGATCCGTATGCCCAGCGCATGTCGCTGCGTCCCCAGGTTAACAGCCTGATTGCCGAGAACCGCGTTTATCCCTGGCAGGACGGTGACTGGATGAGCCGGCGCAAGCACTGGGACTGGCAGAGCACACCCGTGTCTATTTATGAACTGCATCTCGGTTCGTGGCAACGCGACGAGCATGGCGATTTTCTAAACTATCGCGACATCGCACCCCGGCTGATCGAGTATGTTAAGGCCCTGGGCTATTCGCATATTGAACTGCTGCCCATCATGGAGCATCCCCTCGATGAATCCTGGGGTTACCAGGTAACCGGCTTCTACGCGCCGACAGCCCGGTTTGGCAGCCCTGATGACTTACGTTTCTTAATCAATGAATGCCATCGAAACGACATCGGTGTGCTGCTGGACTGGGTACCGGGACATTTTCCCCGCGACGCCCATGCACTGGCGCAGTTCACCGGTGAGGCCACTTACGAGCATGCTGACCCCAAGCGTGGCGAACACAAGGACTGGGGCACCCTGGTGTTTGATTACGGGCGCAACGAGGTCAAAAACTTCCTCGTATCGAACGCGGTCTACTGGCTGGAAGAATTCCACATAGACGGACTGCGGGTTGATGCCGTCGCATCCATGATTTACCTCGATTATTCGCGCGAAGAGGGGGAGTGGGAGCCGAATGAGTACGGCGGGCGCGAGAACCTGGAGGCGATAGAATTTCTCAAGGAACTCAATGAAGTCGTGCATGCACAGTTCCCGGGCGCATTGACCATCGCTGAAGAATCGACTGCGTGGCCAATGGTTTCACGGCCTGTCTACATCGGCGGACTGGGGTTCTCCATGAAATGGAACATGGGATGGATGAACGACACCCTGGAGTACATGCAGAAGGACGCCATCTATCGCAAACATCACCATGACAAGCTGACCTTCAGCCAGATGTATGCCTACTCGGAAAATTTCGTGCTGCCTTTTTCACACGATGAAGTCGTACACTTGAAACGCAGCATGCTGGACAAGATGCCCGGTGATGCATGGCAGAAACGGGCCAATCTTCGCCTGCTGTATGCCTGGCACTACGCGCATCCCGGCAAGAAGCTGTTGTTCATGGGCTGTGAATTCGGCCAGTGGGAAGAGTGGTCCAGTACCCGACCGTTGAGCTGGCATCTTGCGGGTGAACCATCGCATCGCGGTATTCAGCAGCTGGTCTCCGATCTCAACCGGATATATCGCGATATGCCGGCCATGCATGAACGCGATTTCAGCCATGACGGATTCCAGTGGATAGACTGCCATGACGATGACCAGTCGATCCTGTCCATGGTGCGCTGGTCGTCGTCGCAGCATGTCGTGTGCATCCTGAACTTTACTCCAGTGCCGCGCACGCGTTACAGAATAGGCGTGCCGGAGTCGGGTGCCTACCGGGAAATCCTGAATACTGATTCCAGTTACTACGGTGGCAGTAATGCCGGCAACCAAGGCGAGTTGAACACCAGCGGAATACCACTGATGGGGCAGCCGGATTCGATCGAGTTGTCCCTGCCGCCACTGGCCGCACTGTTTCTTGTAAAAGCGGCCTGACAGCAGACATGAAAGTACTGTTCACAGCCAGCGAAATGTACCCGTTGATTAAAACCGGCGGCCTGGCAGACGTGGCCTACAGTTTACCGCGTGCACTGGCTCAAGCCGGTGCAGATGTAAAAATCGTGCTGCCTGCCTACCATGAACTGCTGAAGAAGGTAGAAAGCTTTCGCATCATCGGCTGGCTGCAGATCGAAGGCGTCAGCCAGGCCCACAAGGCAAGGATCATCGAGGTACAGGACAGCGGTTACGATGTGCCGATCTGGCTGGTCGACATACCCCAGCTGTTCTGCCGGCCGGGTAATCCCTACAGCAGTCCTGAAGGTTACGACTGGCCGGACAACGCCGAACGTTACGCGAGCTTTTCCAGGGCGGTTGCAGCATTGGCGATTGATGCGGCAGGAACCGGATGGGCTGCGGACGTGGTTCACAGCAATGACTGGCAGACAGGGCTAGTGCCTGCATTCCTGTCACAGGAAAAGCGTGCCCTGACCAAGATATTCACCATCCACAACCTGGCCTATGGCGGGCATTATTCGCACGAGGAATTCAACCAGCTGAAGCTGCCCTGGGAATGGTGGTCGCATGAAGCAATGGAATTCTATAACGGTTTTTCCATGCTCAAGGCGGGTATCGTTTTTTCCGACCATGTCACGACGGTCAGTCCTACCTATGCACGGGAGATCTGCACCCCGGAGTACGGTTACGGATTCGAAGGACTGTTACGTTCACGCCAGCACAAGCTGACCGGGATACTGAACGGCATTGATACGGATGACTGGGATCCGTCATCCGATCCGCATATACCGGTACATTACTCTGCTGGGCAGAAGGATGTCGTTGCGAGCAAGCGCAAGAATCGCCAGGCCCTGCTCAAGGCCCTGGGCGCGAACTCACGTCAACAACGCAATGCTGCGCCGGTACTCGGATTTATCGGGCGCCTGGTGGAACAGAAAGGCATCGACCTGCTCCTGCATGCCATTCCCCGTCTGCTGAAAGAGACCAATGCGCGCTTTGTCGTGCTTGGCAGCGGGCAGAGCGACTACGAACAGCGTCTCGCCGCGCTGGCAGAACAATCACCGGATCGGGTATATCTCCACATTGGTTACTCGGAAGCACTGGCACACCTGGTAGAGGCCGGAGCAGACCTGTTTCTGATGCCGTCCCGATTCGAACCTTGCGGCCTCAACCAGATGTACAGCCTGCGCTACGGCACCCCTCCCGTCGTGCACCAGACCGGCGGGCTGGCGGATACGGTCAGCCATGCAACGGAACAGACAATACTGGAAGGCAGCGGCAATGGCTTCGTGTTTGAAGACCAGCACCCCGATGCCTTGGTCAATGCGATCGTCGAGGCCCTTGCGTTGCGCTCACGGCAAAAGCTGTGGAAGCAGCTGGTCAACAATGCAATGCAAGAAGAGAACGACTGGAGCGGCAGCGCACGCCAGTACCTTGAGCTATACAAGCAATACCAACCCTGAAGAGGTTTCCGGACTGATGAGCAATAATAAATTTGTCAACCTTAGGCTCCCCGATGTGTCCGATCTGGTCAACGATCCGGACAAGCTGGAACACGACTTTCTTCACTACCTGTCCAACCACCTGGGCTATTTTTCCGGTTGCAGGCCCTACAATCTGTTCGAGGCACTGGCCTACACAACCCGTGACCGGATCATGGATAACTGGCATCGCACCTGGGACAGCTATCACGACAAGAACGTCAAGCGTGCCTTCTATCTGTCACTCGAGTTTCTGATTGGCCGCTCCCTGGGCAATCACTTACTCAACATGGATTTGCGTGAGAATATCGACAAATCACTGATGAGATATTGTTTCGAGCTGGAAAACATCGAACAGCATGAACACGATGCAGGACTCGGTAACGGAGGCCTGGGCAGGCTGGCCGCCTGCTTCATGGATTCATGTGCCGCGCTACAGCTGCCGGTTACCGGCTACGGTTTGCGTTACGAGTACGGCATATTCAGACAGCACATTGAAAACGGTGAGCAGGTAGAGGAGCCCGACCACTGGCTGAGAGAGGGCAACCCGTGGGAGATCAAACGTTCCGAGTATACCCAGACCATACATTTCGGCGGGCATACGGAAATCATCCACGACGCCAGCGGCAAGGCCCATCACGAATGGCTGGGCACCCAGGATGTTCTTGCCATTCCCTACGATGTGCCGGTTTCCGGCTACCGCAACGCTACGGTGAATACCCTGCGCCTCTGGCGGGCTGCCGCGACGGACGAGTTTTCGCTCGATGAATTCAATGCCGGTGACTACCCGGAGGCGGTTGAACAGAAAAACCATGCTGAATCCATCACCATGGTGCTGTACCCCAATGACAGCAGTGAGAACGGGAAGCAACTGCGTCTGCGTCAGCAGTACTTCCTGGCATCGGCCAGCCTGAAAGACGCACTGCGCATCTGGCTGGAATGCAATGACGGCAACCTGACTGGTTTCGCAGACGGAAACGTCTTCCAGCTCAACGACACGCATCCGTCGATCGCCATAGCCGAGCTGATGCGCATCCTGATGGATGAGAATCACATGGAGTGGGACGATGCCTGGGACATCACACGCCACACCATGGCCTACACCAACCACACGCTACTGCCTGAAGCACTGGAGAAATGGCCGGTATCGCTGTTTGAGCGATTGCTGCCACGAATACTCGAGATCATTTACGAAATCAATTCAAGAATGATCAGGGAAATATCACTGAAGTGGCCGGGCGACATATCGCGCCTGCAAAGAATGTCCATCATTGAAGAAGGGCCGCACCCGCAGGTCAGAATGGCTCATCTCGCGATAGCGGGCAGCTATTCGGTGAACGGTGTTGCGCAGCTGCATTCTGAACTGCTCAAGGAAGGCCTGTTCAAGGACTTCTATGAATTATGGCCGGACATATTTAACAACAAGACCAACGGCGTTACGCCAAGGCGCTGGGTAGCCCATGCAAACCCGTCCATGACGGAATTGATCTCAGCCGAAATTGGCAGTGATTGGCTGCATGACATGGAACAGGTTGAGAAGCTGGCGCCGCTTGCCGACCCGTCCAATACTTCGTTTCACGAAAGCTGGCGCGCCGTTAAAAAGTCAAACAAGCAGCGCCTGGCAGACCTGGTGCTGAAAGAGTGCGGCGTCGAATTCAATGCCGATGCGATGTTCGATGTGCAGGTCAAGCGCATACATGAATACAAGCGCCAGGTGCTGAATGTACTGCATGTCATCCACCTGTACCTGCGAGTCAAGCAGGGCAGGCTGGACAACTGGACCGACCGCTGTGTCCTGATCGGCGGCAAGGCAGCGCCCGGGTATGCGCGCGCCAAGAACATCATCAAGCTGATCAATAATGTTGCTTCAGTCGTGAATGCCGACCCGGATGTCAACGGCAGGCTCAAACTGGCGTTTCTGCCGAATTACAGTGTGTCCGCGATGGAGGTCATTGCGCCCGGCACCGATCTGTCCGAACAGATATCGACGGCCGGCAAGGAAGCTTCCGGTACCGGAAATATGAAATTTATGATGAACGGGGCGATTACCATCGGCACTTATGATGGCGCCAATATCGAAATCCTCGATGCAGTAGGGGAAGATAATTTCTTCCTCTTCGGTCATCACGTCGAAGAGCTGATGGAACTGCGCGGGCATTACAACCCCGAGGAAATCATTGCCACGGACAGTGACCTGGCTGACGTATTCAAGCTGCTCGAGTCCGGCCACTTCAATATTCTCGAAGAAGGTATCTTCGATGATCTGATTGCCAGCCTGAAAGCACCCTATGATCCCTGGTTTACGCTGGCTGACTTCCGCAGTTTCATCGATGCGCAGCAGGATGTTGCAGATGCCTATCGGGATGCATCACGCTGGACACGCATGAGTATTGCCAATACGTCATCGTCGGGTGGTTTTTCATCTGACCGGACAATTGAAGAGTACAACCGCGACATCTGGAAGCTTAAGCCGGTCAAGCCATCCGAATTCAGGCCTGTCCTCATCGAGCCATGCAACTGAGCAACCTTTCAACGAGGTGTTCCCGGGCATGTTTCCTGGGTTAGAATTGCCCGTTCGATAGCTGCACCATACCTGATAACACATCGCATGAGCGAGTAGGCCCTTGAATATCTACCAGTCCCGATTAATCGCTGTTTCTGCAACCATCCTGCTTTCATTGACAGGCATAGCGGTACAGGGCGCAGAGGAAATTGAGGAATCCGGATTCAGTTCTGCGGACATTGAGCCTGCAGTCCGAATCGAGCAGCGGGAGAACCACAAGATTGAAGAATACAGCGTCAATGACAATGTATACATGATACGGGTGACGCCCAAGTACGGTGCCCCCTATACCCTGGTAGATCCAAACGGGAGTGGCGAAATGGAGTGGCGCCGCGATACCCTGGGTGCAGAAGTCGCTCCGCCAAGCTGGACACTGTTCAGCTGGTAATCACCAATCACCAACCGTGAGTAGATAAATCGTGAAAGGAACAATTTTCAGACTCATCGCCGTTTCGCTATCCGTACTCGGCTACACGCAATCAGCCAACGCTGCCACCTTGCAGGAGGTCGAGCAGCGGGGTCACGTACGCTGTGGCGTCAATCCGCATCTGCCCGGGTTCGCATCACAGGACACTAAAGGCAAATGGTCCGGCCTCGATGTCGATATTTGCCGGGCCGTCGCTGCGGCAGTGTTTGACGATCCGGACAAGGTGAAGTACCGGCCCATCCCTCCGGCGCAGCGATTTGATGCCCTGTTGAGCGGCGAGATTGATATCCTTTCGCGTACCACGACCTGGACGCTGACCCGTGACACGAAAGATGCGGTCAATTTTACCGGGGTAAATTACTTTGATGGCCAGGGCTTCCTCGTCCACAAAGACCTTGGGGTTCGGACGGCTCTGGGGCTGGGTGGCGCACGTATCTGTGCCGTCGAGGCCACCACCAGCATCAAGAACCTCAACGACTATTTCGTCCTGCACCGGATGCAGTACAAGCTGAAAACATTTCCGGGCAGCGATGAGGCC
>JARFQC010000094.1 GCA_029287965.1 Arenicellales bacterium | reverse complement strand
CGGTATCCTCTTCATGATGGTCGCTGTAGTGCGCTTCCGAACCCAGAAGTGGAGCCCGAGATATACGGCGAATGTCGCGGCGGCAGCTGCAATGGATAGTATCTTGTTGTCAGTCATCCAGTTAATGATGTCGTTGTAGCCAAGACCCAGCATATAGATCAGGCCACTCATGCCGCCGATCAGCACGACAGCGATAATTGCGTCACCCCACAGGACACGGCTGCGCCAGCGTGCAATGTAACCGTTCAACTCGGGAATTATCGATTCCCTGATGTACTTGGCCAGTTTTTCTATACTGCCTACGATGCGATACGAGCGTTCTACCTCTACTTCTGCCATGCGCGCGTGAATTTCATCCAGATCGACGTCACGCTTGGACTGGAAACGCTCCCGACGTGCATCGTCCTCGATCTCGACCGCCGCATCCTCGTTGTAAATGGTATAGAAGCGGCCGGCTGTGAGGCCTTTTTGAGCCAGTGCACGCTGCCACGAGCCCACGATATCTTCGGGATTGTCCTCGCGCGCTGCCGTATCTATCTGGTTAAGGATATAGAGGAACTTGTTAGCGTCCTGCCGGCTGACTGTGCCTTCAACGAGATGATTCAGGGTATCCTGCATCGCGCCCGGTTCAGGGTGCCTGGCATCGAAAAACAACAGTACCAGGTCGGAGAGATCAATGATGTGCGAGGTGATTCGCAGTATCGAGTTCCTTTGCGAGTCCGCATCGAAACCGGGTGAATCGATGATCATCTTGCGTTTGATATGGTCGGCGTTGCAGACCTTCATCTGCAGGAAGGAATCTATCCTTTTGCCCTCGCCTTCGGCGACTTTTTCTATCTCACGACTAATCTGGTAGAAGGGAAAACGCGCATCGCCATTCAAAGCCATGCCCGGCAAGACGCGTGGTTTCTCCTCGCTGCCGTAGCAGACTACGGTGAACTTGTCATCGACGGCCTGGTTGCCGGTCGATTGCAGATCACTGCCGATGTAATGATTTATAAAGGTAGATTTGCCTGACGAAAATGTGCCGAGCACGGAAATCATCGGCCACCATGCAATTCTCAGGGCGAAAGATTCGTCCGGACTCAGCAGCCCCATACGGTAGGCCACCTGGTCCAACTGCCGGTATGCAGTCAGTGCCTCGTTAAGGTCGGGGTTTTCGTGGGCGATGTGCTGCTCCAGCTTGGAGAGCATCATTTTCAGGCGTTTGGTGGTGCGCACAGAAAATGGCCACATAAAAATTCTCCTGATCTAGATTTTCAGTTTATCTGAATTGTTGTTATCGGCTGCAGGTGTAGCTGGCGCACTGGCCGGTGTCGTTGCAGGGGCGGCATTGACTGGCTGTGGTGCATGCATTACTTGCCTGGCATAGTACTGCTGGTATTGTGTCACCGGTATACGCGGGTACATTGGTGGAGCGATACGGCTACTCTGTTTGCCATACGGCCGAGAAGAGCCGAACGGCATTACGTTGTCCATCATGTTGAAGGGCGTCGAGACATTTCGATTCAATTGCCACATGTTGTACTGCATATGGCTGGTGCTTGTCGCCATATCGTTTACGTTCCGGGTCATGTGGTTGATGTCACGTGACATGGGCTTCATATACGATGTCGCGGTAGCTATGTGAGTCATTTTTCCGGATATCTCACCCAGGTCCTCTGTCACACTGGCGGTCATTTCACGGACACTTTTCGCGACGTCAGCGATATCATGCGTCAGGTTGTAGATAAGCCAGAAGCCGTATGCTGCAAGCAGGATGAAGGCAATCATAGACGGATAGACAATCAGTTCCCATCTGCGAGCGCTGGCCTCGAAGCTATCGGCCAGCCTTGCCATACAATGTTCTTCTACTTCTAATACTTCTTCCAGGGTAGTCCCGGAAACTTCTGCTTTAGCCATGATGCGA
Organism: Arenicellales bacterium; assembly: GCA_029287965.1. GTDB lineage: Bacteria > Pseudomonadota > Gammaproteobacteria > BMS3Bbin11 > BMS3Bbin11 > JARFQC01. The sequence continues at coordinate 4,598 of JARFQC010000094.1, read as the reverse complement.
CTCCAGTATACGATTCGTTAAAAATCGCCGGCAGCCCCCTTGTGCATGATGTCGAGGATAATTTCCTTGACTTGCATCGCCTCTTCCTTGAGCGCGGGCGGCAACGGCATGCCCCCATATATCATGAGGTCCATGTTCAGGCTGTATAACCATGCCTGACCCGACTTGTCTTCAACCAGTGCAACCCTGCAAGGCAGGTAGGCTGAATACGCATCGTTGTAGTCCATCATCCTCGCTGCTGTATCAGCGTTGCAGAACATAAATATCTGCGCATGACGGTACGGCTCTCCTCGAATAGACTCTACTTCCTTGTAGAGCGGTAGTTCTCCAACATTCTTGATGTTGTGGTCATTGGCGGCGATCTTCATGCTCTCAATCGCGTCGTCTATCGACACACCATCTTCAATCTTTACTTTCCAGACAGTCGCATCAACGGCACTTTTATGTTCCAGCAGCTTGCCGACCAGTTCCTTGTATGCGCCCATCGCACCCGGATCAAAATCATTCTTGAACGACTGAACTTTCGGGTACATCACGCCGGCTGCTATCACTGCCGCCAGCCCTACAAGGGCCAATAAATTACGTAACAGACTGAAAATCATCAGTTTTCTCCTTTCCTTCCTTCAGTGGCGAGAGCAGTTTACCGGAACCGGTCACTGCCAATATTTATTATAGAGTGAATCTGCGAGCGTGGGATTATACCTTGAAATGAAGCGAATTAAACCAATAGCTTCATTATCGCGACTCTGACGGCGGAAATTGCCGATAGCCGTGTCATATACCCGGCTGGCTGCGTCCAGCCTGTCTTGCTGCATGAGCAAATTGCCCAGTTCGCTGGCGACTTCAGGATTGTCAGGATCCGATGCCATGAGCGATTCGTATTCGTGGCGTGCATTGTCAAGATCACCTGCCCACAGGAGCCTGCGGGCGTTCTCGAGGCGGGCATCGAAATCTGTTGCATCCTGTGACCCGATAGCATTACCCGGTACAACTGAGCCCTGCTGGTCAGCCATCGGTTCAGGAAAACGGGGCATTGTAGGCATGTCCGGCTGAGTATCCGGCCCGCGACTGGCCATGTTCATCTGGCTAGCCGGTTCCGGTGCAGACATCATCCTGCCGGTTTCCGGGTCATAATCATCCGGCGGGAACATTGAATCGGGGCCGTCGGCTGAAACGGCAACTTCTGCTGGCGGCATGACTGGCTGTTGCATTGGAGGAGGAGACGACACAGCGGCTTGCCTGGCAGTATCCATCGGATAATTTGCCATGTCAGGCTGGGTTGCTTCGGGCGCCGGTGCCGCGGAGTCCACGCCGGGTACCGCCTCAGGCGGGAACTTTGAGGCAGCAGCTGCAGGCGGTTGTTCCTGCTCGACCGGTACATCCATACCAGTTGCTTCAACTGTCGGCGCCGGATCACCGGGTACCGGGTCAACACTTCTGGCTGGGGGTGGTGGAGTTACCGTGGCTTGCTGTGTGGCTTGCTGTGCGACTTGCGCCTGTACTGATGGTTGTTCGTGCTGGTCAGCCCCGGCATCCATCGTTGCGGTGTTATTTCCTGTCAGTCGAGCATAATCCCTCGACAGGTCTTCCTTGAAAAACCAGGCCATCGCCGTTGAAACGACTAGAATAGTAATAATCAGATGGCAGCTAATCCAACGTAAAATGGTCATAGGTGAAATGCCTGGGAATTAAAAGTTACGCCTCTTTCGCGGCGTTTTTATCTTTATCCTTTTTCTTATCCTTATTTTTCTTTTTATCCTTTTTACCCGACTGTTTCTTTTTGTCAGGGCGGGTCTTGTACAGGCTACGCGCCAGTCGCCAGACTTCTCCCGCAGCCTTGTTCGCAGGCATCATTTCAAAGACGGCCAGGCCTTCGCTGAATGCCCTTCTGTAGGCAGTCCTCTGATACAGGTAACTCTTGAGCATGGTCAGGCCGTTGATCATCATCAGGGCTTCCATTGCTTCATCAGTCTCGGTGACCAGGGGATGTGTATCCGCTCGGTTGATCACACCGATGATCTCGGTATCTTCTTTGCAGTTTTTATGAACGAGGTCCATGAAACGCTGGGTAGACCAGACATCAGCCTGGCTGGGCGCGACCGGAATAAGAATTCTGTCGGCCAGGCTCATGGCTTTTTCCATGGCTGGTAGGTCTGCCGTACCCACATCAACGATTATCTCGTCCCATTCTTGTGCTGCCTTGGCCGTCAAATCCTGAAAGACATGCACTACAGGTGCATAGCCCATCTCCTCGCGCACATACATGACATCCGTCAAGCTGCCCTGGGGATCGAGATCTGCCACCGCGACATTCTTGCCCTGTGAAGCCACCCAGATAGCCAGGTTGAATGCAACTGTACTTTTGCCAGTGCCGCCCTTGAAGTTGCCTACAACTGTGATCATTTTTATCTCCGCTGCTCTTGTGGAGAAACTTCGAGTTTATTGAATCCGGGCGGGACTTCGAAAAGGCTTGCCGCGGGTTCTCCGACTTTGATATTGACTAGTTCGCGTACCGAACCATTAGGCAGTGACTCCCTGATAGTCACGTCGAGTTCAGTATCGTGCCATTGAATACCCGTCTGGGTCTGGCCGTCTTTAGGTGTCATTACAATTTCCCAACGCTCGGCCTGGCGTCCATTTACTGTCTCGACACCAGTCAGTTTAGCGTCGATGCGTGCGCCATTGGGAAATGTCTGACGCAAGGGTACGCCACGTTTTTTATCCAGCCATTGTTCCATGGTCTGGGACTGCTTATCCGGTCCCTGTCGCGTTACTTTCCAGTGAATGGCCATCTGGTCACCTATGGCGACTTCACCCAGGTTCTCACATTTCGCGTCAGGCATTTGTTCGCACGGGTTAGTCGTCACCTTACCTGGCAGGGCAAGGGGGGCGGGCGATATTTGTTCTATGTATTGGCGCTGGGAGGGATAAATAACTCGTAATACGCCAGACTCGGGAAAATATTGCTGAACAATTTCTCCTCGAGGCGTTTGCATTTCCATGCGCACTGCATTGGTCTTGGCGACATAGAACTTTATGCGTGTCGGCTCCATACCCGGCGCAGTCTGGACTGCTTCAGCTGAAAAGGATTTCTCAAATCCCGAAGCGATTGGAGAAACCACCAGAGCCATGAGTACGAAGATAAAACTACGTTTCATACCTAATCCTCGAGTAACCGTTGCAACTTTCCTGGAATGCCGGAACTGCACAAAGTATTGATTGTGCAGTTCCGGCAGTTTAGATAACGCAATGCTGCAGTATTACTTTGCCGGTGCTGCCGGTGCTGCAGGGGCGGGTGGTGCTACCGGTGCGCCATAAGGTGCGCCATAACCACCGCCGTACGGTGCTCCCCAACCAGGACCATATCCGCCATACGGGTAGCCATAGCCGCCACCACGATAGTAGTTGTTGCCGCGTCCGTCACCATAGCCACTGCCGTAACCTCGGCCATAGTAATCGGAATAGCCGCTGCCATAACCACTGCCGTATCCGCGTCCACGACCCTTACCGCGACCACGACCCTTGAAGTTCATGTTGAACTCGCCGTCCACATCGCCATCCATGTCAGCATCGGTGTAACCGCGACCATCACCTCGGCCTGAGCCATAACCAGATCCATATCCACGGCCGTCGCCATAACCATACCCGCGGCCGTCGCCATAACCGGATCCGTCACCCCAGTCGCCGCCATTCCAACCCTGGGCACTCATCGATACTGTACCCATCATCATGACGCCCGCCAGGGCTGTTGCTAATGAAGTTTTACGCATAACGTGAACCTCTCGCTCCCTCTCGTTAATGTGAAGCAGGCAACGAGGGTGTTTACCTGCTTGTTGGGAACCTGCTATATGCTTAAACAACAGGTCATATGTGTATTAATAAGTTTAAAATGGCATCCAGCCGGAGCCGCCGAAAGGGAAACCGCCACTACCGGGCCACATCCCTCCTGAACCACCCGGCCACATATTGCCGTAATTACCCGGACCATAGCCACGGTATCCATTGCCGGAATATCCCTGATAAGGCCTGTTATAACCGGAATAAGGACTACCGTAGTACTGATAATTACCGTAGCCATAATTATTACCGGGAGCCTGCCCATAAGATCCTGTTGCAGGGGGGTACGTACCCGTCTCATCGCCCGTTGGGGGCACATTGGCTACAGGCGCCTCAGTTACTACCGGTGGAACAGCATACGGCTCGATGCCAAGAGCGGTGTCTTCATCCATCGGCGGGAACATGCTGCTGTCCGGACCATTGGATTCAGCAGCTTCTGTTTCTGACCAGGTATTCTTCTCAGCACCCTGTGTGCGCACATCTGCGGGCCCTACTACGCGAGGCTCCAGCCAGGGGTTGTTAGTATCCTGGGCACTGGTCACGCCTGACAAGACATAAAGAGACATCAAGCATGATGCGTTCACTATCCGTTTAGTAACGGTGCTCTGGTTCATTTAGGTTCCGTTTGTACAAGGCCTGGTGGTTTCCTCCAGGCTACCTCTGACTGGGTGGTTTCAAGCGTATTCCACGCCTGTTTGATGAAATCCCAGCGCGTGTGACCGGGGTACTCTTAACGGCCTTTTTCTTGCTGGTGGCGGGTT
>JARFQC010000080.1 GCA_029287965.1 Arenicellales bacterium | reverse complement strand
GCTGAATTGAATGTAGTTGTCACTGCGGAAAGCGTTCCAGCTGAGCACCAGGCTGCCGCCGATTGCATCGGATATAACAAGCAGCCGGTCGGTTCCATCGATGCGGCGGTTGCGGTTGGAATCCGAGAACACGATCCAGCCATCGCTCCAGTCACCACCGCAGGTAAGCTTGTCGCTGCTTTTACACAGCGTTACAGTTTGATTGAGCTTGATGGCTTCTGATCGTGCAAGCTGCAGGTCCGTGAGCAGGTCATTAACGAGTGCAGTGGCGCGGTTGCTTTTTACCAGATTGCCAAATGAGGGTGCTGCGATTGCTAGAGTTATTGCAAGAATGGAAAGGCTGACAACGAGTTCAGCCAGGGTGAAACCCTTCGAGTAGTGCATGACATCGTCCTTGATGTGGTCAATGGTAGCGCCGACGTCCTGTCAGCATGGCTAAGCATTATCGATGATCACAACAACCGGGCAAGTGACAAATGTCACAATGCCTGCGTTCAAAGTGCCGGCAATTCGATCTCGTTGATAACGTTGACGGTGTCTTTGCGGTTGTCATCGTACCAGGAGAGGATTTCATAGTAGCCGCGTACACGGTTGACGTACTGGACCGGTTCGTAGCCGCGCGCATAACCGTATTTGGTCTGCTGGTGCCATTCGGGATTCGACAGCAGCGGCAGATAGCGCTGCACGTCCAGCCAGACATCAGGGCTGGCGCCGTCTTTCTGCGCGAGTATGCGTGCATCCTCGAGGTGGCCACGGCCCACGTTGTAGGCGGCAAGAGCCAGCCAAATCCGGTCCGGCTGGGTAATCCGCACCGGCAGGTCGTCATGCAGCAAGCGTAAGTAGCGCGAGCCACCCTTTATGCTCTGTTCCGGGTCACGACGGTTCTCTATCTTCATGCGTTTTGCCGTGCCCCGCGTCAGCATCATCATGCCACGCACCCCGGTGGGTGACACGGCATCTGCGTCCCAGTGTGATTCCTGGTAGGCCTGGGCAGCGAGCAGGCGCCAGTCCAGTCCCGTATCCTCGGCTGCCCTGCGGAACATGTCTTCAAATTCGGGCAGGCGATTTTCTATCCGTTCGAGAAAGCGGGTCGTGTTGACGTAATTGAACTGGGAACTCGGGCCGTAGTACTTGTCCAGCAAACTGTCCAGCCAGCCATTATTTCTTATTTCGGCTAGAAAAGCGTTGGCCGCGTCCAGCAGGCTGGTATCGTTGGAACGCCCGAACATCCATGCGAGCTTGTCGTCAGGCGGCAGTGAAAAGGCGGTATGGAGCTGGGGGTGGAATTGCCTGACGACGCTGATGATATTCGAGTCGGCGAGGGTAAGTTCAATCTCGTTGTTCCAGACTTTGATCAGCAGTGTTTCCGGTGTTTCAGTATCGCTTTCCTGCCAGTCCAGCTCGGGATGTTCTGATTTGAGCTTGCTGAGCCGATCGACGTGACTGCTGCCGGAAGTGACGACTATCTGCCGGCCGACCAGGCCGGCAGAACTCTTGGGCCGTCGGGTACCACTGCGATAAACAACTTGCTGTTTAATGGCCTGGTAAGGTTCGGTAAACATGCCATGCTGGTTGCGCTCTTCCGTTATCGTCAGCCCTGCGGCAGCAAAGTCGACACGCCTGGCGAGGACCTCGGGAATGATCTCGCTGAACTGGTCAGCCACGACTACTTCAAGGCTGACGCCCAGGCTGTCGGCAAACGCCCTGGCCAGTTCGTATTCGAATCCGCTTTCACCATATCCGTTCTTGTAGTAAGTCGTCGGGCCATTGAAGGTGATGATGCGCAGCACGCCCGTGTCGTTAACATGTTCAAGCTGGGTTTTTTCCTCGCTGAATTCATACAGGAACAACGGGATGGAAAGTAGCAGGGCAGCGAGAATCCCTGCGATCCTGATCCGCCGGATGCGCCGCTTGTACGCCGACATGGAGCCTGCAATAGTGCCGGCAGGCACCTGGCTGCCGTTGTCAGGAGACGCCATGCTGGTGTGAAACTGATCTGGGAGACTTGATTCTCAAAGGTTAATTCTGCTTACGGTCGAAGGTGTTCTGTAACAGTTGCCAGGTAGGATAATATGCCATAGAAATACCCGGATATGCCGCTATATCAAATAGGCTTTCCGGTAGTTTTTGTATTACAGTAATCCCGGGTTCGCTTTACTATGTCCTTGCCGTATGTGACAGCCTTACATGTATCCCGGCCGCGGTTAACCCATCAACAGGCACCTTGGCCTGACTGGGCTGACATCTTAAATTAATGAGTTTATTCACATCAGGAGTAATAAATGTTTCATCCAATCAGCATACCGTTCGGTGCAGTAATGATGTTCAACGTCGTCGACCTGAAAGACGGGGTCACGGTGGAAGACGTCGAACTGGTCCTGGGAGAAATGTGCAACGTGGTCAAGAACAATTACGGCGACGATAACGGTGGTTTCATTGCCGGCCAGGTGTACCGTTATGGCGGCTTTGTCTCCGAAGAAGGCTCGGTAGGTGACGTGCCCGAAGAGCGTGACGCACGCATCAAGCAGGGCGAGATCGCTATCGTTACTTTCTGGCAATCTTTTGAACAGCATGAAAAATCGCATGCCGACAGCTTGTTCAAAGAAAAATTCGACGCACTGGTTAACTTTTGTGATGATACTTACGAGCTGGGTTATGAAATGCTCTGGCAGGGTGTGCCTGAGGACGTATAAAAGGAGACAGCAATGAGGTCACTATTGTTAACCGCTTTTATTGCCATAACGACGTCAACAGCAATGGCTGCTGATATCAAGAAATGGATCGACGAAGATGGCAGGGTGCATTATGGCGACAAGCCGGAAGGGCTAGCAGCGGAAGCCGTCGAAACACTGAAAATTGAAGACAGTTTCGACCAGCAGGCCTATGACGAAGCATTGCAGCGGCAGCAACAGAGAGAAGAGGATCTCGCTGAGTCAGACAAGGAATACGAGAAAGAGCAGAAGGAAGCTGCCAGGCAGGAAGAGGAGCGCAAGGAACGCCTGAAAACCCGCCGCTATTGATCCGTATAGTGATTGAAATAAAGAAAGGCCATCGTCAGATGGCCTTTTTCATGTCCCGGTGTCAGCTGCAGCCTTTCGGGCGTGGCAGGCCGGCGACCTTGTTGGCACACTTGATCAGGCCAGTCGGGAACAATGAGTAGATATATTTCTGACTGCTGCGATCCTTGCCGTATTTCTGCTTCATAATTTTTGAAAAAACACGGGGCTCGGCGACCGTGCCATTTTCTTCGAAATACTCGCGTGCCTCGTTGACAATCGCCCAGTGCTCGTCCGTCATCTCGGGGATTTTTTCATTTTTTGCGATTTCAACCGCCAGCGCCTCGCTCCATTCGTCGAGGTTGTTCAGCCAGCCGGCCTCGCTGAGTTCAATGATTTTACCGTCTACTTCTGCTTGCATCGTTGTTTACACCATAAATAATAGATAAAGACCAAGTAATTTTATCAGGTATTGCGCTGAATTTGAATCGGGTTTTTGCCGCGTCAGTCTTCGTTAAGCGTCGCCAGCCAGGACTGCAGAGTCGGGTAGCGTAGTTCAACGCCGAGTTCATGCAGCATCTTGCTGTTGTCCATGTGGCGTGATTCGCGCAGGTAGGACATCATGCCGGGGCTGATCGAGTGTTCAGCTTCTTCCCAGCCGATTTCGGGCGGGTGGGGCAGCCCCAGGTGGTCGGCGATGAGCTTGAAATACTGGGTCATGTTGCTGTCGGTGCCATCGCTGATATTGTAGACCTCTCCCGGCTGGCCTTTCAGCCCGGCAGCCTCGCAGGTGCGGGCCAGGTCGTCGGCATGGATGCGGTTGGTGCGCGGCGCCAGTTCTTCGTGAATGATCGGAACACGATCGCGCAAGCGCTTTTCCGGCAGGCGTCCCGGCCCGTAAATACCCCCGACGCGTAGAATCACAAGCTCAACCGGTTTTTGTTGCACAAATTTTCGCAACTGCTGCTCTGCATCAAAACGCCTTCTGGCACGATCGACAGCCGGAGCAGGCGTGGTTTGCTCAGTAATGCGCTGTCCCTGCTGGTCACCGTATACACCTGATGTGCTGAGGTAGACAATCTTCGCCGGCAGCTTGTCTTCGTCGAGGCTGGCGAGGAAGTTATGCATGCGCGTATCTTCCGTACCGTGCCTGGCAGGCGGGGCGAAATAGTAGAGGAGGGTGTCCCGCACAGGCAGGCTGGCCAGTGTTTCCGGCATATCGAGGTCAGCGATATGCGGGGTGATGCCCTGTTGCTGCATGGCATCAAGAGAGTCTTGCGTGCGGGCAGCTCCGTGCACCTCGATGTCTCGCGCTGTAAACAGTGCAGCGGTCCGCAGACCGATATCGCCACAGCCAATTATTAAAACGGAACGGGGATGGCCGGGTTTAACTTTCATGTTTAGTGGTTGCAGGGTAGCGGGTGCTGGCCATGGCATTACGGTTTTGCGGCCGCACCGGGTGACTTGAATTATCCGTATGCAAAGGGATTATAACTGGAACCTCCCGGTAGCAAAGGCTAGAATCGCACGCCTCGATAAGCAAGCCGGATGACCGGTGAGCTATCGACAGACGTTTCACCCCGAGACTACGCAATGGCGGTGACGGCTGGCCCCCTCAATGACGATATGCTGTGAACCCGGTCAGGTCCGGAAGGAAGCAGCCGCAGCAGCGGATTCGGGTGTTGGGGTCAGGCTGGCCTGATCCGCCACCCGTTTCATGAAAATGAACGGATTTGAGACTGTGCGTTTCCGGTTTCTGCACATATAATGAAACCCGATCCACAGCCCCTGACCGAATCCCTATATATGTCATACCAGGTTCTTGCTCGAAAATGGCGGCCCGCCAGCTTCAATGAAGTCGTTGGGCAGGAACACATCGTGCGTTCACTCGCCCATGCCCTGGACAATGACCGTATCCACCACGCCATGCTGTTCACCGGCACGCGCGGGGTCGGTAAGACCACCATCGCGCGGATACTGGCCAAGTCGCTGAACTGCGAAACCGGCGTCAGTTCCACGCCATGCGGAAAATGCGACGCCTGTACTGCAGTAGACGAGGGTCGTTTTATTGACCTGATCGAGGTCGATGCGGCATCCCGCACCAAGGTAGACCAGACCCGCGAACTGCTGGACAACGTGCAGTACGCTCCGACGCGCGGTCGCTACAAGATCTACCTGATTGACGAAGTGCACATGCTGTCCGGTTCCAGCTTCAACGCCCTGTTGAAAACGCTGGAAGAGCCACCGGAGCACGTCAAGTTCCTGCTTGCCACGACGGATCCCCAGAAGCTGCCGATTACAGTCCTGTCACGCTGCCTGCAGTTCAATCTCAAGCACCTGGTGCCGGAACAGATCAGCACCCAGCTGGCGACCATACTGAAGGCGGAAAGAATTGAAAATGAACCGGTAGCGCTGGATATGCTGGCGCGCGCCGCTGACGGCAGCATGCGTGACGCGCTCAGCCTGCTCGATCAGGCCATCGCGTTCGGCAACGGCAAGGTGAGTGAAGAGACAGTACGCCAGATGCTCGGCAGTATTGAAATACGCTATGTCCATGCCCTGGTCGAGGCGCTGCTGGCAAGCGACACGAATGCGCTGTTTGAGGCGATCAGTGATGCTGCCGACCGAAGCCCCGATTTCATGTCTGTCCTCAACGACCTGCTGGCGGTTTTGTTCCAACTGTCACTGGCCAGGCAGGCACCGGACGTGGTGAAACAGAGAAGCCTGGACGTTGCATGGCTGGAATCCACCGCCACCCGGGCCAGCGGAGATGAGCTGCAGCTGCTGTACCAGATCGCCCTGATCGGAAAGCGCGACCTTCCACTCGCCCCCGACTCGCGCAGCGGGTTTGAAATGATCATGTTGCGCATGCTCGCATTCCGCCCGGTCGCCAGCCTGGAGCCCGCCTCTCCGGGCAGCACAGGCGGCCAGCAACAGGCCTTGTCAGGAAAGCATAAAGCCACGGCGGCTGGCGCAAAAACAGCAACAAAAGCCACACCGCCGCCGAAGGTGGCCGAGCCGGACAGGCCATACCCGAAGCAGGACAATAACCAGGGTAAGCAGCCGGCTGCCGCTGCGCCGGTGCAAGAGCCTGCAACCCGGACCGAAGCGAAATCCGGAGTGGATCCGTTATGTGAGCAGTGGCTGGACACGGTGAAGTCCATGCAGCTGACCGGAATGACCCAGCAGCTGGCCCTGCATGCCGCACCGGAATCCTGGGACGCCAGCCATATCGAGCTGGTTATCGACGTCACGCACAAGGCCATCGCATCCGACGAGCGTCAGAAAGCCCTGATCAGCGCAATGAAAGCACACCTGGGTGAAAGCATGAAAGTCAGCATACGTATCGACGACCCGGTTGCCGAGACGCCGGCACAACGTAAATCACGCCTTATTGCCGAACGCCAGCAAAAAGCGGAGCAGGCAATCCGAACAGACCCCATCGTCGAAGGGTTGGTGAATACATTCGACGCGACCATTGCCGGTTCTTCAATACAGGCAGTCAACAAGTCACAAGGAGCAGAACAGAAATGAAAGGTGGATTAGGCAACATCATGAAGCAGGCCCAGGCCATGCAGGAAAAAATGCAGAAGGCCCAGGAAGAACTCGCCAGTATTGAGGTTGACGGCAGTGCCGGTGGCGGCCTCGTACAGGTCACGATGACTTGCAAGTATGATGTGCGCAAGGTCAGTATCGATGATGACCTGCTCAGTGAAGACAAGGAAGTACTGGAAGACCTGGTCGCTGCCGCGCTCAATGATGCCGTGCGCAAGGTGGAAACCGCAACACAGGATAAAATGCAGGGCATGACCGCAGGCATGGGGTTACCGGCCGGAATGAAGCTGCCGTTCTAGCAGGACAGCCTGTCATGTCATCCTCACAGGCCATCGAAGCGCTCCGGGAAGCCTTTACCCGGCTGCCGGGCATCGGGCCCAAGTCGGCCCAGCGCATGGCCTACCACCTGCTCGAGAGGGACCGCAACGCAGCCCAGTCCATTGCCGATGCCCTGCAGCATGCGCTTGATACCATCAAGCACTGCCGTCGCTGCAATAACCTGAGCGAGACGGAACTGTGTTCCCTGTGCGCATCGCCCAAGCGCAAGCACGGCCTTTTGTGCGTGGTGGAGACCCCGGCTGACCTTGAGTCGATCGAGATGGCAGGCAGTTATAACGGCTGCTATTTCGTCCTGATGGGGGCTATATCGCCGCTGGATGGCATCGGTCCGGACAATCTCGGTGTCGACAGGCTGCTCAAGGTGATCGACGAGTTCGACATAGAAGAAATTATTATCGCGACCAACCTGACCGCGGAAGGCGAAACCACGGCGGAATTTCTTACCGAATTACTATCCGGTCGCGACATAACGCTATCGCGTATCGCACGCGGTGTACCGGTAGGCGGTGAGCTGGAGTATATCGATCGTAATACCGTTGCAAGAGCGATCAACGACAGGCAGACACTGAACAAGCCTTGACTGCATAAGCGCGGCGAGGCCGCCATTCCTGCAGCATGACCGGGGGAGACCCGGATGACATGCTGGAATGCATGTGTACCAGGCCTGCTGCCTGGACGCGCCATTTACAACTCGGCCGGTATAGATACTAACTAAGGAAGTTCTGATTAATTCACATGGGATGGGGGTTCGGGGGAAGGGTGCTGATGAGGCAACCAGTAAGCCTTTGATATAACGTACCCTTCCCCCGTAAAAAACTCTCAGGGAGATCTGATTTTTTCGCGAAGCGAATTAATCAGAGCTTTCCTAATCCCCAAACTTGTAGAACGTCTCATTCAGGTACTTCGTTACACCGTTCAAGTCGTCCTCGGACAGGTTCAGGCTCTGCATCGTGTTGCAGCGACCGATCTGACCCAT
>JARFQC010000030.1 GCA_029287965.1 Arenicellales bacterium | reverse complement strand
GAATGGATGGATATCGGAACCGCCGGGCGCCTGCGCAGTTTGTCAGAAAAACTGCTGGCGGAAGGTACCTAGCTGGCACGGATACGGAAATTGTCCTGCCTGGATCCCATCCCCTTCATCATATGCGCGATCGCCTCGCTGACGATGTGGCGCCAGATGTCCTCGAGATAGTTATTGAAGTGCGGGTCGCAGCGACTGACCGCCTTTAACAGGGCTTCCAGCCAGAGCTGGTACATGCCTTCCGAAACGTGAAACTGGGTATTGATACGGGGAATGTCACCCATGATGACGTAATCGGGCTCTTCATCCTTGAGCCGGGCAATCATCTTCAGTGTACTGTGCAGTTTGTGCTTGACCTGCTGCATATTGTCTCGACTGTAGTGGTACTGCGCCTCACCCGAACTGTCCATGAAGGCGTCGTAGAAGGCATCGAGAAATACTTCATTGGCCTGCGCGCGTGCTACGCTGTCGTGAAATATATCGATCTCCCGCTCGCTCAGGCTCATTCGCCAGTCGGACATGAAACCCTTGCCCGTGACCAGGATGTAATCGAGAAAATCTTCCAGATAATATATTTGCATCGTCTAGCCAGGCCCTTTTTTTATTTACCGGCCAGCCGGAAACTACATCATCCGACTACATGCTTTAGCTCCATCATGTAACAGTGGAACTCCCCTTTGATTTAACTGTATAGCATTTGATTTCAGTAAGTTAACGGAAAGAGGTGATGTTATGGACGAACGTCGGACAATAGCCGACAAATGGTAATCAAGATGAGGTTTATTTTCTAAGGTATTGAAAAAACGTGGAAGCGCGTCAACTGACAAAAGGCATCGGGGACGCGTGACTGCCGACACCGGCCGCCATGATAGCAATGCCCCGACTCAGCACATTGCGCCATATCGATTCCAGGTTGCGGTCAAACAGAGGGTCGCAGCGCTGCACGGCTTCGATCAGGGTATCCAGCCAGACCTGGTACAGGGCCGCCGGAATCCGGTAGCTGTCATGCACCCGCGACAGGTGCGCAACATACATATCGACGCCGGGCGACTCATCGACCAGCAGGGTCATCATGTGCAGGGATGACTTCAGTTTGCGTTTCAGGCGCCCCATGTCGGTATGCTCGAAATAACCCGGTATATCCTTTGAACTCGACATGAAGCTGTCATAGAAGGCATCGAGAAATACCGGGTTGGCTGATGCCCTGTCCAGGCTGGCATGAAACTGCAGGATCTCGTCTTCAGTGACGGCCATGCGTGATGCCTCCCGCGCAGGTATCACTCGATGGCAAGGCCAGGTCGTTATGCATCAATGCCAGAGCTTCTTGAACCAGCCAGACTTCGCCGATTGGGCCTTGATGCCTGAATTCAGCAGGTATTCGCTGTACTCCTTGTCGGAATCGAGAATGTGCTGGGTCAACCACATTTTCAGGAAATGCAGCAACTGAAAGCTGACACTGCTCTTGCCGCTGCTGACTTTCTCCTGCAGCTCTATTACTTCTTTGAGCAGTTCATCGTGCTGCTTCTTGTGTGCTTCGTAACCGGGATAGTCGAATATGCGAAACAGGCTCTCTTCAACGGCAAAGTGAATCTTGGTGTATTCCGCCAGTCTCTGAAGGATATCTGCTGTCGCTTCCGAACCATGATGTTCATGGATTGCATCATGCATGTCGTTGACCAGACTAACCAGCACCTTATGCTGCTCATCGATTTCCTGGATGCCCACGCTTAAATCATCAGACCATTCTATTAACATTATTTTTACACCCTATTTTTACACCCTGTAGTAAGACGTTGTTAACCGGACCAGTCCGGTGTTTTCATATTTATATAGACCACAAGGTGTGTTGCGTACAGCACATAGGGATAAAGTTATGCATTTGATTGACGCGCAGCAAAAATAGACCGGATCAGGCTGGGTTAACGTACCGATTTACCGGCTGCCTGCAGATCGGCATGGTAGGAGGACCGTACCAGGGGCCCGCTGGCGACACTGCTAAAACCCAACTCTGCACCGACTTCCCGATAGTGTTGAAACTCTTCCAGCGGGACATAGCGAATGACAGGCAGATGGTGGCGGCTGGGTTGCAGGTACTGGCCGATCGTGAGCATCTCGCAACCATTGTCACGCAGGTCGCGCATTACTTCGACCACTTCTTCAGGCTCTTCGCCGATACCCACCATCAATCCGGACTTGGTCGGTACGTCGGCATGCACAGCCTTGAAGTCGCGCAGCAGCCTCAACGACCACTGGTAATCCGCTCCCGGCCTGACCTGGCGGTACAGTCTCGGGATCGTCTCCAGGTTGTGGTTCATGACATCCGGCGGAGCACCGTTGAGTATCTCCAGGGCAACGTCCAGCCGGCCGCGAAAATCCGGGATCAGTACTTCGATGCGGGTATCGGGTGAACGCTCTCTGACTGCGCGTATGCAGTCGACGTAATGCCCTGCCCCGCCGTCCCTGAGGTCATCACGGTCTACTGAAGTGATGACGACGTAGGACAGGCCCATGGCGGCAATCGTGCGGGCCAGGTTCTGCGGTTCATGTTCATCGACTGGATCCGGGCGGCCATGGGCAACATCACAGAACGGGCAGCGACGCGTGCACACGTTGCCAAGAATCATGAAAGTCGCCGTACCCTTGCTGAAGCATTCACCGAGATTGGGACAGGCGGCTTCCTCGCAGACCGTATGCAGCGATTGCTCGCGCAGGACCTTTTTCAGTCGCAGGACTTCCGGTGTTGCCGGGGCCTTGACACGAATCCAGTCCGGCTTGCGCAGGATATCCGTGGTCGTTTCGATCTTGACGGGAATGCGGGCGGTCTTGTCCCGGCCTTTTTCGGCACCCGCGGGAAGCGGGGCGGATAGATTACTGCGTTGTGTCATACCTGAATTTCCCGGTCGGGCTGCGCGTCAATGATGCGAGTATAACCGAGCAGACGGCTGATCTCCCCCGCAAGCACTCTGCCTATAGCTTGCAAGTCTCCGTTCACACCCAGGCGGGCGAGGTCGGTCATTTCCAGGCCTTCATATCCGCACGGATCTATCCGTTCAAATGGAGCGAGGTCCATATCCACGTTCATGCTGATGCCGTGATAGGTTCTGCCATTGATCATGCGCAGCCCAAGCGAGGCCAGTTTGCGTCCACCCACGTACACCCCCGGTGCGCCATCTCTGCGCCCGGCATCGATGTCCATGCCTGCCAGCACATCGATGACGGCCTGCTCGAGCAGCTCCACCAGCGCCTTGAGACCCAGCTTGCGGCGGCGGATATCAATCAGCACATAAATAACCACCTGCCCGGGGCCATGGTAGGTAATCAGGCCGCCACGATCGGACTGCACCACGGGTATGCCGGAAATTTCACTTACAGGCTGATCTGCCTGCCCGCGGATACCCAGCGTGTAAACAGGATTATGCTCGAGCAACCATAATTCGTCCGACCCCGCCTGGTCTCTGGATCGGGTAAATGTGCGCATCGCATGCCATACCGGTTCATAATCGACGCTGGCATGCCACTGGCGCAAGATAATTTCGTGCGTTGCGGTGCGAGAGGCCATGAGCTAAGACGCTGCAGCACAGGGCTGCAAGGCGATGCAGTAAGAAGGATAAGTGAGCGGGCAATTTAACATCACGCCCTGCCCGACACGGCAATTCATATTGAAGGCAATCGCTGTTTCAAAGCGTCATCAGGATATCCGGGTGTTCGAACATCGCGGTATAAATCGCCTCCATTTGCTCACGATTTTCCAGCTGGACCTCGCACGTTACGGCAATATACTTTCCTGCCCGGCTGCTGCGTATACGGACCTCTACAATCGCATCGTCCTCGACATGCATGGCCACGATATCGCGCACGGTGCGGGAAAAGTCCTCCGACTGGCGACCCATGGCCTTGATACCGATCTGGCAGGGAAATTCAATCTTACCCGCATCGGGTTTGTCTCCTTCAGTCATACTCCCTGCCCGCTGCGGAATTGATGTTTGAACTCATCGTACAGGCCCTTCATCCTGCGGTAGACATCGCCGGGTCGGCCATCGGCAACCGACTGTCCGTTAAGCCGCGTGACGGGCAGTACCTCCTTGGTCGAACTGGCCAGCCAGATTTCGTCGGCAGCTAGCAGCTCCTGCTCCTGAATTTCGATTTCAGCACAGGCTATGGCATCGGCCCGGGCCAGCTCAAGGATCAGGTCGCGGGTAATGCCTGGCAGGATGGCATGGCCTTTCGGCGGCGTCACCACTGTACCGTTGCTGACAATGAACATCGTGCTGGCGGCCCCCTCGGTCACATAGCCATCACGCGTGAGTATGGCTTCCATGGCATCATGCTCGGCAGCGTATTGCCGGGCCAGGACATTGGCCAGCAGAGACACCGATTTGATGTCGCAGCGATGCCAGCGCTGGTCGGGCAACGTTACGGCGCCCACACCTGTGCTGCGCAGTGTCTCATCGGGATAGACCAGCTCCTGTGCATACGCGAGCACGGTAGCCTTCCGACCTTCCGGGAAGCTGTGGTTGCGCGGCGCGGCACCACGGGTGATCTGTAAATAGATGGATGCATCAGCGGACCGGCCGTCCAGCAGCGTGGTGAAAATGTCGGTAATCTCTGCGTCCGTCAGCGGGACAGGCAGACCTATCGCATCCAGCGAGTGCTTGAGCCGGACCAGGTGCTGAGAAAGACGGAACAGGCGACCACCGTATACCGGTATGACCTCGTAGACGCCGTCACCGAACATGAAGCCACGGTCAAAAACCGAGATGCATGCGTCTCGGTCTTCGAGATAGTCGCCGTTTAAATAGACTTTCATGATTGCATCTATTCGAACCAGAGCATGACGGTGCCCATCAGCTGATCGATGATGCCGCCATCCGCAACTGCAGTAGTAGTGGTCAACGGGTAGTGACCGAGACTGCTTCCGGCAACGGTAAATTCTATGTCGCCCAGCGCCTGGCCGGCCTCGACCGGCGCGATCACGTAATCGGGGATGGACAGCACCTGGGTGATGTCCGCCTGGCTGCGCCGCGGCACGGTCAGGTGTATGGCTGCGGCCGATTCCACTGCCACTTTTTCCTGCTCGCCCTTGTAGACCGTGACATTCTTCAGCACTTTCCCGGCCGGATAGACTTCGCGGGTGATGTAATTGCTGAATCCAAAATTGAGCAGGCTGTGAACCAGGTCTGCACGCTTGAGCTTGCTGTCGGCACCGAGCACCACGGCAATCAGCCGCATATTGTCCCGTTTCGCGGAGCCTATCAGGCAGTAGCCAGCCGACTCTGTGTGGCCGGTCTTAACCCCGTCAACAGTGGAGTCCCGGGATAGCAGGATGTTGCGATTGCCCTGGGTGATTTCGTTCCAGGTGAATTCCGGAATCGAGTAATAATCGTAGAACTCGGGAAAGTCGTGAATCAGGGCACGGGTCAGGATGCCCAGGTCCGTCGCCGTGGTGAAATGATCCTTTCCCGGCATGCCGACGCTGTTCTCGAAATGGGTGCCGCTCATACCGAGCCTGGCAGCCATCTCGTTCATCATGCCGACAAAGGCATCTTCGGTTCCGGCGATATGCTCGGCCAGTGCGACGGTGGCATCGTTACCGGACTGGACGATCATGCCCAGGATCAGGTCTTCAAGCCGTACCCGCGTGTTGACCTTGATAAACATCCTTGAGCCGCCCGTACGCCATGCTTTCTCGCTGATATAGACCATGCTGTCGAGGTTCTGGCGCTTCTCGGCCAGCTCCTTGAATACCAGGTATGCGGTCATAAGCTTGGTGAGGCTGGCCGGCTCGACGCGCTGGTCCGGGTTGCCGGCTGCCAGTACAGCACCACTGTCGTAATCGAACAGCAGCCAGGATTTACCGGCGATATCAGGTGCGGGTGCCGTTGCAGCAGGCAGGAACTGCTGATCCAGGGCGTGAACTTTGAGTGCTGCCGGCAATAACAGTAGCAGCGCAATTATGATCGATCTGTACATCTTTAATTTAGTTCCTTGTTGTCGTGATACGTTTCATGTCTGTTGCTGGCACCGGCCTGTCTCCAGGCCGTTTCAGTCATCGTGCAAGCAACGTACTTCATCCGGGAAAACTGAACACGATGACGTGCTCAATGATTTGTCCGGCAGCTCCCGGGTGTCATTCATTGACCAGTCTTGCCTGCGGATATCCCGACGCATGCAGTGATGCCAGCAATGCATCGCCCTGCTCCCTCGATTCCAGCGGCCCCAGCCTGACACGGTGCAGCTGCTTATCCGCCGACACGGCTTTCCTCACGGATGCATCGCGGTAGCCATCGCGGTTCAGGCGCTGCTGAAGCTGCCGGGCGGTGTCCGGATTAGCAAAGGCTCCGATCTGGATGTAAAGACCTGACCTTACCTGCTCGACCACACCCGATTGCTGCGCTGCCGCGCGGGTATTTTCCCCTATCGCCGTAATTTCAACCAGTGCCGTACCGCTTCGCACCATGTCCAGGCGCCAGGCCGCGGCGTAGGACAGGTCCATGACACGGCTGGATTTGAATGGCCCCCTGTCATTGACCTTGACGATGACTGACTTGCCATTTGCAACGTTGGTGACACGTGCATAGGTGGGCAATGGCAATACCGTATGCGCGGCTGTCATTGCATACATGTCATAGGGCTCGCCACTGGATGTGCGGCGACCGTGAAACTGCTTGCCATACCACGAAGCAACGCCCTTCTGATAAAAACCTTCCGCACTGGTCATTGGCACGTAACGCTTGCCAAATACTTCGTAGGGCTTGTTGCCCGTCTTGCTCAGCGGCTCCTTACGAGGGACCGCATCAGGAATACCCGACAGATCCACCTGTTTATCCGGCGGCCCGTCATTTTCATAGTAGCCACCCTTGCGTGATGAACTGCAGGCAGCAAGCATGGCAACCAGCCAGGCGATCAGGATTGCCCGGCATACGTTCATTCACCGGCCAGGTACTGCTTGCGGATACCTTCGCTCAGCAGCTGAATCGCCATCGCGTACAACTGCGATGTGTTGTAGCGGGTAATGACGAAAAAGTTATCGAATACGAGACGGTACTCGGGACCCGACTCGCCATCCAGCTTCAGCAATGCAGCCGGTGTTTCCGCTGCAGCGTCCATCGCGATAACCACTCCTGCCTTTTTCAATCCGCCGACGGTCTGGTTGGCCTTCAGTCCCCTGGTAGCCAGTTTTGCTGCATCGGTCTTTTCCAACTGTGCCGCAACACCGATCGGCTGACCCGATTTCCAGCGATGACGGGAGTAATAATTGGCAACGCTGCCGATTGAATCGGCCATGCTGTTATTGAGATCGCTTTGACCGCTGCCGTCAAAATCAATGGCATAGGCACGATAGCTACTGGGCATGAACTGCGGGTATCCGATGGCACCGGCATAGGACCCGTTCACACTCAGCGGGTCGAGCTGGTGCTCGTGGCTCAGTACGAGGAAGTGCTGCAGCTCTTTCATGAAGAACTTGCTGCGGCGCGGATAGTCCAGCCCGAGCGTGGACAGGGCCTCGATCACTTTGTACCCACCGGTATTGGTACCGTAGCGCGTCTCCACACCTATGGTGGCAACAATAATTTCAGGTGGAATGCCAAACTGCTCTTCGGCACGCTTGAGGATGTCTTCATGCTCGCGCCAGAATGTCACGCCATTGGCGATGTTCTTGTCAGTCAGGAACAGCTTGCGGTACTTGTGCCAGGGCAGTGATTCAGCCGGGCGATTCATTATCTCTATGATTCGCGGCTGGAGATCCACGCTTTCGAACAGCTTATCGAGCTGCGCCTCAGTGTAGCCCGTTTCAGCCGTTACTGTGCTGTACAGGCCCTTCAACTGCGGATAGGCATCGCTGTCCAGGGCCGCGGCACTGCTCGATAACGCCAGGGTAAAACCCATGGCAATGATTGATTTTAATTTCACTTTTCCCCTTCCCCTGTTAGTGCATAAACCATCGGTTGGCATGGGCAGACATGAGAATACCAAAGCCCGCCATCAGAGAAACCATGGAGGTTCCGCCATAACTGATCAGGGGCAGAGGCACACCGACTACCGGGAGGATCCCGGTAACCATGCCGATATTGACGAAAACATAGATCGCGAATGTCACAGCCAGGGAGCCACACAGCAACCGTGTATAGGTCTCCTTGGCTTCCATGGCGATAAACAGACTGCGACCGACGATGAACAGGTAGACCAGCAGCAACAGCACCGACCCGATAAACCCGAACTCTTCCGAAAATACTGCGAATATAAAGTCAGTAGAACGTTCTGGAATGAAATCCAGCTGTGACTGGCTGCCGTTCAGCCAGCCCTTGCCATACAGGCCGCCTGAGCCGACCGCGATAGCCGACTGGATGGTATGGTACCCGGAACCGAGTGGATCGGACCACGGATCGATCAGTGTCATGATGCGCTGTCGCTGGTAGTCATGCAGCAGATACCAGCCCAGCGGTGCTGCTGCCGCGGCCAGCCCGGCCAGCACCATGATCAGCCGCCATGACATGCCAGCCAGGAAGATGACTACCACGCCTGAGCCCGCGATCAGCAGCGACGTACCAAGGTCCGGCTGCTTGATAATCAGCACGGTCGGTACCAGCACCACGATAAAACCGAGAATTACTGTGCCCAGGCGCGCCGGCATGGGCTGTTTTACCATGACCCAGGCCACCATCATGGGCACCGCCAGCTTCATCATCTCGGAAGGCTGGAAGCGGATGACACCCAGGTCGATCCAGCGTTGCGCCCCCTTGCCGATGACACCTGCAGCCAGGACCAGTATCAGCAGCAGCAGACCGATACCATACAACCAGGGTGTCCAGCGCATCAGCTTTTCCGGCTTTATGCTGGCAACAAAAAACATCACGGCAAACGCGAGCCCCATGCGCACAGATTGCCGGAGCAGCAGGTCCATGTCCTGGTCACCCGCGCTGTACAGCAAGAACAGACTGATAATCGACAAGGTAAGCAGGCCGCTGAGCAGCACCCAGTCGATCGAAAACGGCTGGCGCCGGCTCATGCCTCGGGCTCCTTGCCGAGCAGGTAATAATCCATCACCTGGCGCGCTATCGGACCTGCCGTGGAACCACCATGACCGCCGTTCTCGACGATCACGGCAACCGCGATCCTGGGATTATCGGCCGGTGCATAGGCGATGAACAGGGCATGATCGCGATGCCGCTCATCGATTTCCGCTTCATTGTATTTCTCGTTTTGCTTGATGCCGATTACCTGCGCCGTACCTGTCTTGGCTGCAATACTGTACGGACTGCCGGCGCCGATCCGCCGTGCGGTACCGCGGGCACCGCTGGTGACATCGACCATGGCATCCTTGATCAGCGGAATCACTTCGCTGTTCGATACGATGGGCATCACCTCGCGCGGGTTAGCGGCAATGACCTGGTTGTCCATCGGGTCCTGCTCGGCCAGCAGGAAATGCGGACGCATGCGGATGCCGCCATTAGCCAGGGCGGACGTCGCCGATGCCAGCTGCAGCGGAGTTGCCAGCATGTAGCCCTGCCCGATGCCGGCAATGACCGTTTCACCCGGATACCAGGGCTCATCGCGCGCTCCGCGCTTCCATTCACGTGAGGGCAGCAGTGCTGCAGATTCGCCATGCATATCGATACCGGTCTTTTGTCCGAAGCCGAACTCGTCAAGGTAGTCATGTATGCGTTCAATGCCGAGGCTACGAGCCAGGTCATAGAAGTACACGTCGCAGGACTGGACAATGGAATCGTGCATGTCCATAGAACCGTGGCCGCTGTGTTTCCAGCAGCGATAACGGTGACCGCCCTTGGTCAGGGTATAGAAACCGGGACAGAAAACCTTGTTGACCGGACTGCGTCCGAACTCAATGCCGGCCATGCCCATGAACGGCTTGATGGTCGAACCCGGTGCATAGCGGCCCCGCAGCGCCCTGTTAAGCAGGGGACGGTCCAGCGAATCGCGCAGCAGGCCATAGGATTCGGAATCGATGCCGAGCACGAAGGGATTGGGATCATAGGTGGGTGTGCTGGCAAAGGTCAGGACTTCTCCGCTGCTCGGCTCAATCGCCACAACTGCCCCACGCCGGCCTGCCATGGCCTTTTCAGCGACAGCCTGCAGGCGGCTGTCTATGGTCAGGTAGAGGTTCTTGCCGGGCTGCGACGGGGTGCTCGATACCGTGCGCACTACCCGCCCGTGGGCGTTAGTCTCGACCTGCTTGACCCCGCTGCTGCCACGCAGTGCATCCTCGTAGTAAGACTCGATACCCAGCTTGCCGAGGAAATTAATGCCGCGATACTGGTTTTCATCGATCTTTTCCAGGTCGCGCGGCGAGATGCGACCCACGTAACCCATAACATGGGCACCGCTTTCCCTGAGCGGATAGTGCCGCTCGAGACGCGCACTCAGCTCAACGCCCTTGAAGCGGTAACTGTTTACCGCAAAGCGGCCCGCTTCCTCGTCACTCAGCTGGCTGCGCAGGACGATGCTCTTGAAACCCGCGTTGCGTTTCAGGTTGCGCCGGAACAACTTGATATCCGAACGGGACAGCTGGACGAGCTGGCCAAGTTCATTCAGCAGCGCGTCCATATCCTCCACGTGGTCGGGGATAATCTCCAGTGTGCTGGAGGGTACGTTCTGCGCCAGTGGCACGCCGTTGCGATCAAAGATGAGACCACGCACCGGCGGGATGGGCACCAGGCTGATGCGGTTCTTGGTCGATAGCGTGCTGTAGCGCTCATACTCTACAACCTGGAGAAAATACAGCCGCACCAGCAGCACACTGACGAGCGCCAGCATGATCAGACCTATGGCGATCGAGCGGGATGTGAACAGGCGTGCCTCGCGAAACACATCCTTGATCTGCAGCCCCGCCACGGTCTAGTACGCCGCCCGTGTCATGACTAACGTTTCATGCCGCTGCGCCGCACATCGCGCAGCGTGATAAACAGGACAGGCCACACGACGCCGCTGACGAAAGCGGGCATCCAGTACAACGGAGTGATGACGAACTCGCCGGTCATGCCCCGTATCCATGCCGTAATACCCAGGTGCAGTGCGACCAGCATTACAATAAAGAATGACTGCTGAAGCAGCGGGAACATGCGCATGCGCAAGTGCAGGATGTTGACGATGTAACTGATCAGCGTCAGGGCCAGGGCATTCTGACCGAGCAGGCTGCCGTGCATGACATCCACCAGCAGACCGATGAACCAGCCGAAAAACACGCTCACCCTGCCGGGGCGGGCCATGCCCCAGTAGATCAGAACCAGCACGATCCAGTCTGGCCAGTAAGGGACCAGTTTTTCGGGCAGGCTGACGCCGGTCAGAAACAGGGAGATCAGGACCGTTATAAATAGTGGAAAGCTGCCCAGCACCGACATCATGGCTGCTGCTCTCCATCCAGCAGAGGCACGGCCATGGGCGGTGCAGATTCTTCTGTCACTTCGGGCACCGTCTCTGCGGGCTGTTCGTTGCCCGGCCAGATCAGCAGCACTTCCCTGCCATGATCCAGGCGCGCCACGGGTGTCGCGACAATGTTAAGAAATTCCAGGCTGGGATCACGCTCGATCGCAGTGATGGTTGCGACGGGGTAGCCAGTCGGAAAACGCCCGCCCATGCCTGAGCTGATCAGCAGATCACCGACCAGGATATCAGCGTCGGCTGTCAGGTACGGCAGCTTCAATTTATCGGTCACGCCCGTGCCGCGCATGATTCCCCGCAGACCGTTGCGCATGACCATCACCGGTACGGCGCTGTCAGGATCAGTGAGCAGCGTTACGATGCTCTGCAGATGGCTGGTATGCACAACCTGGCCGATGACGCCTTCACCGTTGATGACCGGCTGGCCGATGTATACATCGTCGGATGTGCCCTTGTTGAGCACGATCTGCTGGGTATAGGGCTCGAGACTCACCTCTACCAGCTCCGCGAGCAGAATTTTCTCGGCAAGTTCTTCCGACTGACCCAACAGGCGTTTAAGTCGCTCGATGTCCGCTTCCAGCGCGTACAGCTTTTCGAAGCGTGACTTGTAGTAGAGGTTTTCCTGTTTGAGCTTTTCGTTTTCCTCCTGCAGGCTGCTGTGCTTCTGCATCGAGCGGGTCAGCGAGTTAACGGCGTCACCGGGGATGGTGGAGAGGAAAATGACAGGATAGACCAGCGTGTGAAGACTGGTGCGCAGCTTTTCCAACTGCTGGGTCCGGTTGTCGATCAGCATCAGCGCAATGGATGCAACAACCAGAATCAGCACCCGCAGGGTTACAGGTGGTGCGGTGCTGAGGCGTGACAGCGGATTACTCATTTCAGTACGTCCGAGGCATCAGTTGCTATTGCCATCCTGATCCGGCCAATACGGGCAGGGATAACCCGTCAACGTTCTGAAGCGAAGACATCTCCCAGTATGTCCATTTCTTCAAGTGCGTGGCCACAACCGCGTGCCACGCAGGTCAGTGGATCCTCGGCCACGACTACCGGCATGCCGGTTTCTTCCATGAAGCGCCGGTCGATATCACGCAGCAATGCACCGCCGCCGGCCAGTACCATGCCCTTTTCCGCAATGTCGGCACCCAGTTCAGGCGGCGTCTGCTCGAGAGCCACTTTAATGGACTGTGAAATCTGGTCGAGGGGATCGGCCAGGGCATCGTAGATGCCCTTGCTGGTCAGCGTGACTGAACGGGACAGGCCCTCTGCCAGGTCACGTCCCTTGATTTCCATTTCACGGATTTCGGAGTTAGGCATCGCCGCACCGATTTCCTTCTTGATGCGCTCAGCAGTGGAGTCACCGATCAGTACACCGTGCTGGCGGCGCAGGTAGGTGATGATGCCTTCATCGAACTTGTCGCCGGCCACGCGCAGCGAATCGGAATAGACCAGGCCACCCAGTGATACGATGCCTACCTCGGTTGTACCGCCACCGACGTCGACGACCATGGATCCTGTCGGATCCGCGACCGGCAGTCCGGCGCCAATGGCGACCGCCATGGGCTCTTCAATCAGGTATACCTCGCGTGCACCCGCGCTAAGTGCAGATTCCTTGATCGCACGCCGCTCGACCTGTGTCGAACCGCAGGGCACGCAGATGATGATACGCGGGCTGGGTTTGAAAAAGCGGCTTTCCTGCACCTTGCGGATGAAGTACTTGAGCATCACCTCGGTGACGGAGAAGTCCGCGATGACACCGTCTTTCATCGGACGGATCGCCTTGATGTTGCCAGGTGTGCGCCCGAGCATGTTCTTGGCTTCCTGCCCCACGGCCAGAACCGACTTGCCCGAGGCGCCGCCCATTGGTGAATAACGGATGGCGACTACCGAGGGTTCGTTCAGTACGATGCCCTTGTCGCGAACATAAATTAGAGTGTTGGCCGTGCCGAGGTCGATCGCCAGATCGTGAGAGAAAAAGCCGAGCAGTCTCTTGAGCATTCTGTGGTGTTCTACCTTGTTATTGATATCGGGACCGGGGTGATCCGTATATAAAAGCAGGCCTGACCCGATGTACGACCGGGGCCGACCTGACATCCTCGCGTGGCGTATCAAAGCGCTGCAGATATTGGCCACGTACTCTAGCAACAGGTGTGTTTCTATTCAACCTTGGTCTGGGCCCGAGAGGTTAAAAAAAAGTACATGATTCACGGGTAAAAAACGCGCATACCCGAGATCCGTATAGAGTTGGCAGCCCCTAGTATGCTAACTTTCGCCGGCCTAGCACGCTGAGGACGAACAAATGTCGCTGGATAGCAGGGATGTCGGGAAAATCGCCCACCTGGCACGCATCGAAATTTCACCGGACAAAGTCGACGAATATGCCGGCAACCTGTCCGAGATCCTTGACCTTGTGGAACAGATGAACGAAGTCGATACCAGCCAGGTCGAGGCCATGGCCCACCCGCGCGATGCGACGCTGAGACTGCGCGAAGACCGGGTTACCGAATCCGACATGCGGGAACGCTTTCTCGCCCTGTCGCCAGCCAGTGAAACGGGTCTCTTCCTGGTCCCAAAGGTCATCGAATAAACCCACCACGCGAATCTACTTTCACAAGTTGCCCCATGCAGAATAAATCCCTGAAGGAACTTGCTGCCTCCCTGCAGGCAGGCGAGTTCACCAGTGTCGAGCTGACACAATCCTATCTCGACCGCATCGAAGCGGACGACCGCCTGAATTGCTATATCACGGTCAACGCCGAGGCGAGCCTTGCCCAGGCAAAAGAAGCAGACCGGCGCATCCAGTCCGGTCAGGCCACGGCCCTGACAGGGATACCGCTGGCACAAAAAGACATTTTCTGCACCGAAGGTACGCTGACGACCTGCGGGTCGAAGATGCTGTATAACTTCGTGTCCCCTTACAACGCGACAGTTATTGAGCATTTCAATACCGCCGGCAGTGTCATGCTGGGCAAGACCAACATGGACGAGTTTGCAATGGGGTCGTCTAACGAGACATCCTATTACGGTGCGGTACGCAATCCATGGTCGACCGACCGGGTACCGGGCGGTAGTTCGGGTGGTTCGGCCGCTGCGGTGGCGGCACGCCTGGCCCCTGCCGCAACCGGCACGGACACCGGTGGCTCCATTCGACAGCCTGCTGCCCTGTGCGGCATTACCGGCCTGAAACCCAGCTATGGCCGCGTATCACGCTACGGCATGATCGCTTTTGCATCGTCACTGGACCAGGGCGGCCCGATGACACGCAGCGCGGAAGACGCGGCGATACTGCTGCAAACCATGGCGGGCTTTGATGAACGTGATTCCACCTCGGTTGATCATCCTGTACCGGATTTCGCCGCCAGCCTGGACGCCGACCTGAATGGTCTGAAAATTGGCATGCCGGTCGAGTTCTTCAACCAGGACCTGGACAGCGGCATAGCCGACATCATCATGGCGGCGCTGAAGGAGTATGAAAAACAGGGTGCCGAGCTGGTGGAGATCAGCCTGCCCAACAGCCACCTGTC
>JARFQC010000025.1 GCA_029287965.1 Arenicellales bacterium | reverse complement strand
ACTACCGAACTTGCCAAAATCAAAGCTGTAAACAAGCTTCTCATTTACCTGCCTCCCTTTTAAGTATTCTTATAGTCTCCAGTGGAGAATTTGCAACTCTTCACCTTCGGGTGAAGGATACACTAATGTTACGCTGTTTGGACCAGGCATGACAAACCCAGGATGCGCCGCACGTCGCAGTGGAACCCCCGCCCAACGACTCTACCGGGTAAATCCGCAGTGGCAGAAACCCGCATTGGATAATTTACGCGATAAACGGGTAGTTCCCCGCGAGAACAAAGACTCTTTTTCAAGGGTAAGCAGCCCCTGTCTATCTAAGTTACAATATACTGCCCAGAAACAATCAAACTCGTGTGATGCCATGAGCAATACAGTGTACTGCGTAGTATTGAAACGTGAAGCCCCGGCCCTTGATCGCGCACCCTACCCGGGAGAACTGGGCGAACGCATTCTTGAAAACGTCTCAAGCGAAGGCTGGCGCCAGTGGCTGGATCGCCTGACCATCATCATGAATGAGATGCGCCTCAGCACCGCAGACCCGCAAAGCCTGGAAGTAATTGAACAGCACATGGTCGGTTTTCTGTTCGGAGAAGGTGAAATGGGCCAGATGCCGTCCGGATTTACCCCCCAGGGATCAAAAAAGTAACGGTTCAATTCCGGCTAGCGTCAAGGCCGGGCCTGCAGCATCAACGCTTTCATTTCGGCTACGGCCTCATCCAGGCCGGTGAACACCGCACGGGCAATAATGGCGTGGCCGATGTTCAGGTCGGAGATACCCTCGATTGCCGCTACCTGCTGAACATTATGGTAATGCAGACCGTGTCCTGCATTGACCTTCAAGCCGGCTGACAACCCATACCCTACGGCTGTATTGATTTTCTCAAACTCGGTCATCTGTTCAAGGTCACTCGGTGCGTCAGCATAGTGTCCCGTATGCAATTCCACGACCGGTGCCCCCGCCGCGATGCTGGCATCCAGCTGAGACTTATCGGGATCAACGAACAGGGAAACCAGGATGTTCGCTTCAGAAAGCTGCTCGACGGCCTGCTTGACGCGATCCAGGTTACCAGCCACGTCCAGGCCACCTTCAGTAGTAAGCTCTTCACGTCTTTCCGGCACCAGGCAGACCTCTTCCGGCAGGGTCCGGCAGGCAATCTCGAGCATCTCGTCGGTAACCGCCATTTCCAGGTTCATACGTGTCTGGATTGTCTCGCGCAGGAGTGCCACGTCGCGATCCTGTATATGACGCCTGTCTTCACGCAGATGCAGGGTGATGATATCAGCGCCGGCCTGCTCGGCTATGCCCGCAGCCATCACAGGGTCCGGGTACTGTGTGCCGCGGGCCTGGCGGATCGATGCAATATGATCGATGTTGACGCCCAGTTTTAAAGGTTCCATCCGTGACTCGCTATCATGTTGTAGGCAGATCGACGGCAGATATTACCTGATGAAAAACCTGCCTGCTACGCAGGGATCGCTCCACTGTCTGCTTGTCGATCAGGAAGCGTGTCAGCCGTCTTGCTTCATGGCGACTGCGAGCGCTGCTGAAATGCTCCCTGTCCAGTTCCAGCATACTTCTGCCCAGCAGGCAGTGCCCGGTCATGCGGTTGTTAGTACTCAATTCGGGGCCCCGTTCCGGCAGGTATTGATACAGTCGTTCGGGTTCCAGAGGCTGACCACTGACCGTATCGTGGTCGAGAATCATGGCGTAGCCTATCCCGGCAAGCAGACGTTTCTCAAAGATGCGCAGGCCATCCTGGATCGAGTCATCATCGTGAAGCTTAGCGAGGGTTGCAGCATAGCAATCAAATAATTCCGGATGCGCATCATGCCGGTGCAGCAAGCGCAATATCAGTTCATTGAGATAATAGGCAGCATAGCGGTTCTGACCGCTGAGTTCCCGCGCCGGCCCAACGGCCTCGACACCCGTTAGGAGTGCCAGTTCACCCTTCCCGCTCCAGCTCAGCAATAACGGTGTGAATGGCAGAAGCAACGCCCGCTGGCGCGATTTGGGATTTCGCGCCCCCTTGGCAATGGCACCCAGGCGCCCGTGGTCGTGACTGAAGATCTCCAGTATCAGGCTTGTTTCCCGGTATGGCCGTGCATGCAGAACGAATGCTGCCTGGGACAGCACTCTCATTCTTCTTCGATATAACCGACAGTTCTCAACATCTGCGCATTATCAGACCAGTTTTCCCTGACCTTGACCCACAACTGCAGGAACACCTTTGTTGAGAAATACTTTTCCAGATCCTTGCGTGCCGCACTACCCACCGCTTTCAGGTTGCTGCCTTCCCTGCCGATAATGATGCCTTTCTGACTCTGTTTTTCGACCCAGACAATGGCATCCGCCTTCACCAGCCCATCTTCAAATGCCAACTGCTTTACCTCGACGGCCAGGGCGTAGGGCAGCTCGTGATGCAGTGACCGAAATAGCTTTTCACGTATAACTTCCGAGATGTAGAAGCGATCGCTGCGGTCAGTGGTCTGTTCGGCAGGAAAGAGTTGCGGACTCTCCGGCAGATAGTGAAGCAGGCGCTCGCTGAGCGCATCGACATTTTCACCCTGCAAGGCTGACAGCGGAATGATTTCATCAAAACGGTGCATGCCCGCAGATACTTCCAGCAACGGCAGTAACCGGGACTTGTCTTTCAGGCGATCGACCTTGTTGATAAGCAGCATCACGGGAGTCTTATGCTGAGATGCAAGTTCAAGTGCCAGCTTGTCCTCCTCAGTCCAGCCTGCACTGCCGATCATCAGCAATATGATATCGACGCCTTCCAGTGCACTGCGGGCAGTCTTGTTGAGCACCCGGTTGATATAGCGCTTCTTCGCCTGGTGTACGCCGGGTGTGTCGACGAATATCATCTGCGACTGCTCGTCAGTACGGATGCCTAGAAGACGGTGACGGGTAGTCTGGGGTCGCGAGGAGGTAATGCTTACTTTTCTTCCTACCAGGCGGTTCAGCAAGGTCGACTTGCCGACATTGGGTCGCCCCAGCAAGGCGATAAATCCTGCCTTATAGCTCATGCTGCACCATGGCATTGCCATTGAACCGGGGAAATGAGGTAGTCAATTTTGTTCCAGCAGGTCTGCAAGTGCACGGTTGGCGGCATCCTGCTCCGCCTTTCTTCTGCTTTGGCCCGTACCGCTGTAAAGTTTATCAGCATCGGCAAGGTCGCATTCGACCTTAAAGACCTGCTTGTGCGGCGGGCCGCTGACGTCGATTATGTTGTATTCGGGAAGGTCGCGACCCTCCTTCTGCAGCAATTCCTGCAACCGCGTTTTCGGATCTTTAAGGCTGACGGACAGGTCGAGGCGCTTGAGACGATCGGCGAAAATTCTCAAGACGAAGGCTCGCGCTAGCTCCATGCCGGCGTCGCGATAGATGGCCCCGATGATGGCTTCCAGGACATCTTCAAGAATGGAATCGCGATCGTAGCCACCGCTCTTGAGTTCACCGCTGCCAAGCAGCAGATAGCTGCCCAGGTCGAGTTCCCTGCCTATTTCAGCCAGGGTCTCGCAGCGTACCATGCTGGAACGCAGCCGGCTGAGTGTGCCTTCGTCAGTATCGGGGAATCGATCGCAGATATCCTCTGCGATGATGAAGTTAAGAATGCTGTCGCCGAGAAACTCGAGACGCTCATAATTGTCGCTGCTGAAACTTCTGTGCGTGAGCGCCCGGTCAAGCAACTCCGGCTGGTGCTGAAAATCGTGCGCCAGTATCCTTGTTAGTCGTTCACGCTGTTCCCTATTTAAGCGGGATTTCTGCAACGTTTTCGAAGTCCAGCAATACGCTAATGTTGTATGCCATCGGTATTACTTTTTCGTAACTGATGGTTAACACCCTGGCATCCCTGGTTTTGCTTACCGTGAAGGCATCACCAAGATCGAGCGTTTCGTCTGCCATATCAATGTACAGGCGATTGGTCAAAGATTTGATCATCTGGTACCGGTTCATGCGAACCGCATTCTGATCTTCCGCGAGGTTATCCAATGCCTTCTGAAATTTCTGGTTTTCGATATATGAGGGAACAATTTTTATAATCAGCATAGAGAAGAAGAGAATTATCGCGATAACTCCCAACATTCCCCACAGGGTTGCCCCTTTCTGAAAACGTGCACTGCTAACTGCTGCGGACATAAAACCTCCCGGAAAAATTAGTCATCCAGATACTATCTGGCGCGGAGTATAACATCAAAAAGTTGTGCCAATCCTGCTCCAGTTGACCCCGCCACCGTTTGCTGAATCCCATGCAAACCAGATGAAAAATGCCTTGCCGACAACGTTTTCATCCGGCACGAATCCCCAGTAGCGGCTGTCGTTGCTGTAGTTGCGGTTATCGCCCATGACGAAGTAATGGCCATCAGGTACGACCTGCTTGATATCCTGCGAACGGCGCCCCCGGTCTATGAGGATGTCATGTTCCACACCACCCAGGTCTTCGACCAGCTTATCCAGTTTGACGTCGCGCTTATAACCGTTTTTGAATTCGTACTGGCCGTCCGCTGTATGCTTCATGCGCTTGCCGTTAATAAACAGTTCTCCTCCGCGCGTTTCGATCGTATCGCCCGGCAGTCCGACCACCCGTTTTACAAAATGCATCTTGGGATCGTGCGGAAAGCGGAACACCATGATGTCGCCACGCGCGGGATCATCAAGATCAACCACTTTGACATTGGCAACAGGCAGACGCACGCCATAGCTGAACTTGTTGACCAGGATAAAGTCTCCGATATTCAGCGTCGGCAGCATTGAACCGGAGGGAATACGGAAAGGCTCTGCAATAAACGACCGCAGTACGAACACAATCAGGATGACGGGGAAAAAGGCCTTGGCATACTCTACGAGCATGGGGTCGCGAGCGTGCTCGGGGGCCTGCCCGCTATTTTCGCGCCGGTTCTTCTCGTGACGCCTTGGACCCAGCCAGACCTTGTCAAGCAACCAGATAACGCCTGTCACCACCAGCGCAACGAATAAAATAAAAGCAAAATCCATAAATCAGTCCTCTGATACCTTGAGCACGGCAAGAAAGGCTTCCTGTGGTATCTCCACTGACCCTATCTGCTTCATGCGTTTCTTACCGGCCTTCTGCTTCTCAAGCAGCTTCCGTTTACGAGTCACGTCACCGCCATAGCATTTAGCAGTGACATTCTTGCGCAGCGCCTTGACCGTCTCGCGGGCAATGATTTTACCCCCGATAGCCGCCTGCAGTGCCACATCAAACATTTGTCGCGGAATGATCTTCCGCATGGCCTTGACCAGTTCCCGCCCGCGGTACTGGGCGTTGCTGCGGTGAACGATAACTGACAGCGGCCCTACCCGTTCACCGTTTATCAGCACATCGACGCGGCACACGTCCGCAGCCCGGAACTCGAGGAATTCATAGTCCATGGATGCATAGCCGCGACTGACCGATTTGAGCCGATCGAAGAAATCAAGCACCACTTCACTGAGCGGCAGCTCGTAGGTGATCATCACCTGCCGGCCCATGTACTGCATGTCCTTTTGAATGCCGCGCTTGTCATTGCAAAGCTGCATAACGCTGCCCACGTAATCCTGTGGCATCAACAGGTGCGCCACGATCATCGGTTCGCGTATCTCGTCAATCAATGACACGTCGGGCAAGCGGGCCGGGTTGTCGACGAATATCACGTCACCGCTCTTAGTGACGACTTCGTAGATCACCGTTGGTGCGGTGGTGATCAGGTTCAGATCATACTCACGTTCGAGCCGCTCCTGGATGATCTCCATGTGCAGCATGCCCAGGAAACCGCAGCGGAACCCGTGGCCCAGCGCCTCCGAGCTTTCCGGCTCGAAATGCAGTGACGCATCGTTGAGGCTGAGCTTCTCGAGAGCATCGCGGAACATCGGATAATCGCCCGAGTTAATCGGATACAGGCCGGCAAACACACGCGGCTGGGCCTCTTTGAAACCAGGCAGGGGGGATGCGGTCGGCCGGTCACGCAGGGTCACGGTATCGCCGACACGGGCACTCTTGATGTCCTTGATGCCGGCTACCATGAAACCCACCTCTCCGACCCTGAGTTCGGGGGTTTCCGTGCGCCGGGGCGTAAACACGCCCACCTGGTCAACCATGTACTCGGCACCGGTTGCCATCAGGCGAATGCGATCCTTCTTCTTCAATACGCCATCCACGATGCGCACCAGTGAAACAGTGCCCAGGTAGTTGTCGAACCACGAATCGATAATCAGCGCCTTGAGCGGCTGATCGGCTTCACCCTCAGGTGCCGGCAGATCCCTGACGATAGCTTCGAGGACATCCTGTACACCGACTCCCGTCTTGGCACTGGTTTCTACCGCTTCGCTGGCATCGATACCGACGATGTCTTCTATTTCACTCTTGACCCGCTCCGGATCGGCGGCGGGAAGGTCCACCTTGTTGAGGACCGGAATGACCTCCAGCCCGATGTCCACCGCGGTATAGCAGTTTGCCACCGTCTGAGCCTCGACACCCTGTGCCGCATCAACCACCAGCAAGGCCCCTTCGCAGGCAGTGAGCGAGCGCGACACCTCGTAGGAGAAATCCACGTGGCCAGGAGTGTCGATGAGATTGAGTTTGTAGGTCTCGCCATTGCCGGCCGTGTAATCGAGCGACACGCTCTGGGCCTTGATGGTAATGCCCCGCTCGCGCTCGATATCCATGGAGTCGAGCACTTGCTCATCCATTTCGCGCTCGGTAAGTCCCCCGCAAAGTTGTATGAACCGGTCGGCCAGGGTCGATTTACCGTGGTCGATATGGGCAATGATTGAGAAGTTACGGATATGGTCTGTCGCAGATTCCGCCATGCGGCAGGCCCTCTTGCAAAAAAGTTGGCAGATTATACGCTATTGCCCGGCATCATGTTCAAAATCCGCCGGGCAATGCCTTGCCGGATGACCTGGGTCAGGGTTTTATGACGAGAAACTGCGATCCCTTGCCGCGCTTCACCAATACCGCAGATGACTTGCCCTTCTGCATACCCTCGACAATTTTCTTCAGCTCGCTGACTGAGGTCACTTTCTGCTTGGCCAGCATCAGGAGCACATCACCCTGCTGTATACCTGCCATGGCCGCTGCCCCGCCTGAATCCACGGATGTCACCAGTACACCGTTCTCAATACCTGAACCCTGCTTCTCGTCATCCGTCAGGTCTCGCAGCATCATGCCCAGTACTCCGGCCGGTGTCTGCTCCTTTTCCACATTCTGCGGCGCTTCGGCCAGTTTATCTTCCGGCAGCTCGCCAATCCGGATGGTCAGTACCTGTTCTTTACCGGAACGGATTATCGTCACCTTCGCATCGGTATCAACCGGTGTCCGGCCAACCAGGAATGGCAGGTCTGCAGACCGTTTCACCGGCGTACCATTGAACGCAATGATGACGTCCTGAACGCGCAGGTCGGATTTCGAGGCCGGGCTGTCGGTCATGATATGCGACACCAGGGCGCCGTATGGCTTGTCCATATCCAGCGCCTCGGCCATATCACGGTTAACGTTCTGGATGGTAATGCCCAGCCAGCCACGTTTAACCTGTCCGCCGTCCTTGATCTGTGCAGCGACCTGCATGGCAAGGTCGATGGGAACCGAGAACGCCAGCCCCATGTAACCGCCGGAGCGGCTGTAAATCTGTGCATTGATGCCGACCACCTCGCCATTCATGTTGAACAGCGGCCCGCCGGAATTACCGGGGTTAATCGCAACATCCGACTGGATGAAGGGAATGTAGTTTTCGTTGGGTAAACTGCGTCCCTTGGCAGAGATGATGCCGGCCGTCGCAGAATTCTCGAATCCGAACGGAGACCCGATTGCCAGCACCCACTCGCCTACCTTGAGTTCGTCCGGATTGCCCGGTTTCAGGAAAGGCAAGCCGGTAGCATTCACCTTGAGCAGTGCAATATCACTGCGCTTGTCGGAGCCGATGACCTCGGCCAGCAGTTCACGCCGGTCGGTGAGACGAACGATGATCTCGTCAGCGCCTTCCACAACATGTGCCGACGTCAGCACATAACCATCGGCAGAAATCAGGAAGCCGGAACCGAGTGACCTTGCGTTGAACTGGCGGTCCGGAGACTGTTGCGGCATTTCCTTGAAAAATTTATCGAAAAAATCGTGAAACGGACTGTCCTTGGGGATGTCCGGCAACTCGAATTGAGGATGCCCGTTGCCGTTCGACTTTTTTTGCGTGGTACTGATGTTGACTACGGCCGGCCCCTTGCTCTCGACAAGCTCGGTGAACTCCGGCAGCCCCGCTGCCTGTGCGGTGTATCCGATCAGACTGCCGGTGAGCAGTAGAAAAGCTGATAGTGCCCTGACTTTCATGCATAAATCCTCAAATCTGTGTGTCACTTTAACCGCGGCAGGGAGGCCTCGGCCGAATCCGGAAGCAGGACCGGTTGAAACAGGCGTTCCATGGATCCGGATTTCAGGATACGTCGACTGAATATGAAGGCGAGGCCTGCAAATGCAAGGCCGCAAACCACGGAAAGCAATTCAGCTGCACCCCGGGATAGAGAGACTGCCATACTTTCACCGGCAATTGCCCCGACGATCAGCATTAGTAACGGCAGGAAATAGATGAGCAGAGAGCCGATCATCAGGGCCGTGCGATTCAGCCCGATGGTAACGACCTCGCCCGGTTTGACCCCATGCGTGTTGCGGACGCGCAGCAGTCTCGGTTTAGTGCCGAACAGCGATGCTGCCAATCCGGTTCCGCAACCGGCCTTGTTGCTGCAGCCGCCGCAGGGATCTGACCCGGCAGTGCGGACATAGGCATATCCATCCTCTGCACTGTCGACGACGGCCTGCTCTTCAATCATTCATTTCCCTGTCGCCTGACCAGCCCTTCCCCGATGAGCTTTACGGTTTCCGGGGGCACTTCGCCGATGACGGTAACCTGCCAGCCGTCACGATTCTGTGAAAAAGCGCTGACGGCTCCCATCCTGTCCAGGCTGGGACTCATGTCACCTCCGCTGGCGGGCTCGATAAATACGGAAACTGCACCCAGCCCGTCACTGAGGACGATCTGCTCAACTGCATTATCTTCCATGGGCATCCAGCGGTGGACCATCTTGATGATGCGGTAGCCTGCCGGAAGCTTTGCAATATCCCAGGTCGACTCCTTGATGGCAGTAGTTCGCGGAGGCTGCTTGTCCTGGTGCCAGACCAGTTCTGATTTTGGTGTCATGGGTTCCAGGGCAGAATCCGGGATACTGCTGCCGATGTTCAGCAGCACGAACAGATACTGCTCTACGGGTACGCCGCTATTGTCGACCAGCTGGGTTTTGAGCAGCAGTCCGGTTTCATTGTCTGCCCACAGGTCGTAACCGTAGCGCAAGGCGTCCTGCGGCAGGATCCTGATCCGGGTTGCATCGCGGTCAGCAATGCGGTCATGACCGTCTACCGACAGGTTGTAGTGATCCGTGAGCTGCTCGATCTTGCTGACCATGAAACCGGGGAAACCCGAGTCCTTGCCGGGACGCGCACCGAGTACCCCCATACTTTTATCCGGGATGAAACACCACACTCGCTGCGGATCGCGAATGACTTCGCGCGGGATGCCGTTTAATGCGTAGAGACGCTCATAAACGCCTTCGGGTTTGATCTTGTGTACGATGCGCAAGGAATCGATATGGTTGTCGTTGACGTGCACATAGATACCGTCATAGTCGAGACTGTTGGCTGCCTCGTTCATACGCATCAGCCAGGATTTGACATCCGCGTCGGCGAACGCGATCAGTTGCCATGTCAGGGCAACGAAAAGTAGGAAATACCGCATCAACAACACGTTCTATTTTTTT
>JARFQC010000227.1 GCA_029287965.1 Arenicellales bacterium | reverse complement strand
CCCTGGAAAGCGCTCGCAGTGCCGATGCGATCCTGCTGGGTGCGGTTGGCGGGCCGCAGTACGAGTCGCTGGAGCGTGAGCTGCGCCCGGAAAAGGCCTTGCTGGGCCTGCGCTCGGAACTGGGATTGTTTTCCAACCTGCGCCCGGCGCTGATGTACCCGGCACTGACCGAGGCCTCGACACTCAAACCCGGGGTCATCTCCGGCCTGGACCTGATGATCGTGCGCGAACTGACGGGCGGTATCTATTTCGGTCGTCCGCGGGGCATCCGGACTCTGGATAATGACGAGCGGGAAGGGTTCAATACACTGGTATACAGTGAAAGCGAAATCGATCGCATCGCAAGATCGGCATTCGACATCGCCATGAAGCGGGACAGGCGGCTCTGCTCGGTGGATAAGGCCAATGTGCTCGAGGTGTCCGAGCTCTGGCGCGAGGTTGTCACGCGAGTGGGCAGTGAATATCCGCAAGTGGAGCTGTCGCACATGTACGTCGACAACGCTGCCATGCAGCTTGTTCGCGATCCGAAGCAGTTCGACGTTATGGTCACCGGCAATATGTTCGGTGATATTCTTTCCGATGCCGCGGCCATGCTGACGGGTTCGATCGGCATGCTGCCCTCTGCGTCACTGGATGTATCGGGCAAGGGCATGTACGAGCCGATCCATGGGTCGGCGCCGGATATAGCGGGACTCGGTGTTGCCAACCCGCTGGCCACGATACTGTCGGTCTCGATGATGCTGCGCTACACACTTGACGAAGCGGCCGTAGCCGACCGGATAGACAGCGCCGTCGAAGCAGTACTTGAACAGGGTCTACGAACGCCGGATATATGGCAGGAAGGCGATGAAGAAATAACCACAGGCGCGATGGGTGACGCGGTAGTCAGCCAGCTCGATGCCGTTGCTTGAGCTGACACAGGGAAAGATATTATGAGTAAGACGTTCGATGTAGCCGTTGTAGGTGCCACAGGCGCAGTGGGTGAAACCATGCTGCGGGTATTGCATGAAAGAAAATTTCCGGTCAACAACGTTTACCCGCTGGCATCCAGCCGTTCAGCAGGCAAGCGGGTTCAGTTCGGCAACAAGTCCCTGGTCGTTCAAGACCTGGATGAGTTCGATTTTTCAAAAGCACAGATCGGCCTGTTTTCCGCCGGTGGCAGTATTTCGGAAAAATACGCCCCCCGCGCTGCAGCGGCCGGCTGCGTAGTTATCGACAACACCTCTCACTTCCGCCTGGATGACGATGTGCCACTGGTTGTGCCCGAGGTGAATCCGGATGCCGTGGCCGGCTACTCGCAGCGTAATATCATTGCCAATCCGAATTGCTCGACTATCCAGATGCTCGTGGCGCTTAAGCCGATCTACGATGCAGTAGGAATAACGCGCATCAACGTCTGTACATACCAGGCGGTATCCGGCACCGGCAAACCGGCTATCGATGAGCTGGCGGGACAGACGGCTTCCCTGTTGAACGGCAAGGGCGCAGAAGCGAAGGTCTACCCCAAGCAGATTGCCTTCAACGTCCTGCCGCATATCGATGACTTCCAGGACAATGGCTATACCCGCGAAGAAATGAAAATGGTCTGGGAGACGCAGAAAATTTTCGAGGATGACGCGATCATGGTAAATCCGACCGCGGTACGCGTGCCCGTGTTTTACGGACATTCCGAGGCTGTGCACATCGAAACCCGCGATAAGATCAGTGCCGACGCGGCACGGGCATTGCTGGAGAAAGCCGATGGCGTGATCGTGCTGGACCGGCACGAAGCAGGCGGCTACCCGACCGCATTCACCGAGGGTGCCGATACGGACCCGGTATACGTGGGCAGAATCCGCGAGGATATTTCGCACCCCAAAGGTCTGGATATGTGGGTGGTGGCGGACAACGTACGCAAGGGCGCCGCCACGAACAGCGTGCAGATTGCCGAATTACTGGCAAATAATTATTTGTGAGCTATGTTGAAAGAGTACTAGTTGCGGTACATAAAGAAAATTCGTAATATTCTCTTGTAACTATAATATAAATAAGAGAAAAACAGATTATAACAGCTGTAAAGCCACTACTTGGGAGCATCATGCAGACGGGAAAACGGATCAGACTGGCGTGCCTTTTTTCATTGGCACTGTTACTACCTGCTCAGGCGTATGCACTGGGTGTTGGCAAATTAACGGTTAACTCGGCCCTCGACGAACCTCTCGATGCGAGTATCGAATTAACGTCAGCGACAATTACCGAACTGAAGACACTCAATGCCAGGCTGGCCGTGCGCGGCGTATTCCAGCAGGCCGGCATTGAATTCACGGATTCGCTTTCGCAAATCAATTTCTCCATAGATCAGAATCCGGCAGGTAAATCCTATATAAGGCTTTCTACCGAACAGCCTTTTCGTGACCCCTTCATGCACTTCGTGCTTGAAGTGACCTGGGGCGGCGGACAGATGTATCGAGAATACACGGCCTTGCTCGATCCGCCGTCTTTCGCTCCGGGGCCTGCTGCCCAGGTAGCGCCGCCTGTCATTGACAAGCGACCCGCACCTCAGCCGGCCGCAGCGTCCACCACGACACCTGACGCACCGCCACCCATTGCTGCGCCTGAAACACCGGCAAGCAAACCCCAGTCAAAACCGACCGAGTCCGCATCCAGCAAACTCGGTCCTTCTACTTCAGGGGACAGTGATATCGTCGCAGCGACAGCCGGCGAAAAGGTCTACGGCCCGGTGAAACGCGGTGATGTGCTATGGACCATCTCCGAGCAATTTCAGGCCGGTACTTCACTTTCCGTGCAACAGGTCATGATGGCGATCTTTGATGCCAATCCGCAGGCCTTCCTGAACAACAACATCAATTACCTCAAGACCGGGCAGACGCTGACCATCCCCTCAAATGACGTTATCAGCGGCCGCACAAGTGCTGAAGCCCGCAGTGAAATGCGTGCCCAGATGCAGGAATGGGAGAACTACAAGTCCGGACTGGCTGCGAGCGCAGGCGCAGTCGAGGCACCTGCCGACACACCCGAAGAAACACCAGACCAGGCGGAAGAGGCCATGCGGCCTGAACCGGATGCCAGCATGGCAGCGGATACAAGTGCCGAAGAAGCAGGCACAGGTCAGGAAGACATACTCAAGATTGTCCGTTCACGCTATGAAGAGTCCCAGCCCGCCGCGGCAACAGAGGATGGTTCCGTCGCTGTAGCAGGAAGCCAGGTTGAAGCCTCTATGGAGGCAACAGCCGGTGCGGAAGATGTAGACCTGCAGGAATCCCTGGCCACTGCCAGGCTGGAGAAGCAGGAACTCGAAGACCGCGTGGCCATGCTCGAAGCCCAGATTGACAAGGCTAACAAGCTGATCAATATGCAGAACGAAGACCTGGCCCGCATGCAGCAGGGTGCTGGTGAAGCAGTCGAGTCTGAG
>JARFQC010000162.1 GCA_029287965.1 Arenicellales bacterium | reverse complement strand
CCCCCCCCCCCCCCACCCCCCCGCCCTATCCCCACCCGCCGACCACCCACAACAACACGAATTGAGTGTCGTCGGCAGCGTCATATGTGTATAAGAGACAGGGATGCGGTCTACCTGTTCCTTTGGTACACCTGAGAACTGGATTTCATTGCCCTTGGTAAAAGAGTTCCAGCGTGCCGAGCTTTCCTTGATGAAATGGATTTCCAGTCGATCGACCAGCGGCGGGATTTTGCCTTCAGTCGTTTCAAGTCCCAGTCCTGCATGCAACGCCGGATCGAATCCTTCGTCTGCCAGCCTTATGGGTTCCTCGCGATACTTCGGATTTTTCTCGAACACGACTTTTGCCGTATCGAAGGACACCACTCGGAACGGGCCTGATCCGACGGGGCGAACCGAGAACTCCCTGCCGTAGTGGTCAACAGCTTCCTTCGGCACGATGGCTGCGAATCCCTGGGCCAGGGTATGCGGTAGCTGCGGGTAGGGCTCATTGAGCTTGATCTGTATGGTGTACTTGTCGAGCGCCTGCAGGCCTTCGACTTCTTCGCTGTAGTCCGAGCCGGCTTGCTTCCACGCCTCCATGCCAACAATGCGGTTATGCCATAACCAGGCACCCTGCGAGCGGTTTTTCGGGTCGAAGTGGCGCTTGATGGAATACACGAAGTCTGCGGCGACGAGCTCGCGACCTTTCCCGTCCGGGAACGATGGATCATCGATGAATTCCACCCCCGGCTTGATGCGAATGACGTAGGTCAGGCCGTCAGGGGATACCTCCGGCATGGCCGCAGCCAGGTTTGGCTTGATCTGGTATGGCCTGGCCAGGTACTGGTAGGCATACAGTGTGTCATAGGCATTGATGACAACGTGATTGCTGTACACGGTGGCGGACTGGACCGGATCAAGACTGGTTGGCGAGCCGTTGAGTGAATGCCGGTAAACCTTTTGTGACGGATCTCCGTGATTGCTCGGTGCCTCGCTGCAGCCGGTGAGCGTCAATGTGACGATGACGAATGCAGATAAGGTAAGTCTGAACATTGAAATGACCTGGCAGGGAGTGAAGGGGACAGAGCTCTGCGATGATTCTAAACGCTAAGCAGGCATGAAGCGAGACGCCTGCTGACGGTTGAATTCTGTTTCGACGAGTGCAATTCAGGTACCATTGCGCGCTGATTCGACCGGGACGAGTTCAATGCTTCAGATATACAACAGTATGACGCGCGCCAAGGCGCCCTTCGAGCCAATAGACGCAGGCAAGGTGCGCATGTATGTGTGCGGTATGACGGTCTATGACCTTTGCCATATCGGCCACGCCCGCATGATCGTCGTGTTCGATGTAGTGTCGCGTTACCTGCGCGAGCGAGGCTACGATGTTACCTACGTGCGCAACATCACTGACATTGATGACAAGATTATCCAGCGTGCAGCGGAGAACGACGAACCGGTCGATGTACTGACAGCACGTACCATCGACCTGATGCACGAAGACCTCGACCGGCTCGGCGTACAGCGACCCGATATAGAACCCCGCGCAACACAGCACATGGACGAGATTCTCGATCTTATCCAGCGCCTGCTCGACAACGAGATGGCTTACCGGACGTCCGGTGGCGACATCTGTTTCCGCGTCAGGCAGTTCGATGCTTACGGCAAACTGTCCGGCAAGTCCCTCGATGACCTGCAATCGGGTGCTCGCGTCGAGGTTGGTGACGACAAGGAAGACCCGCTCGACTTTGTCCTGTGGAAGGCCGCCAAGCCCGGTGAGCCGGCCTGGGACGCACCCTGGGGAGCGGGCAGGCCTGGTTGGCACATTGAATGTTCCGCGATGTCCATGACCGCACTGGGTGAGCATTTCGACATCCATGGGGGCGGCCAGGATCTACGCTTCCCGCATCATGAGAACGAAATTGCCCAGTCCGAATGTGCCACCGGCCATACATTCGTCAATGTGTGGATGCACAACGGATTTGTGCGCGTCGACGAAGAAAAGATGTCCAAGTCGCTGGGCAACTTTTTCACCATCCGTGACGTGCTCAAGGACTATCACCCCGAGGTGCTGCGATATTTCATCATCAACAGTCACTACCGTAGCCCGCTGAACTATAGCGACGAAACCCTCGACCAGGCGCGTGCCGCCCTGGAGGGCTACTACCTCGCTCTCGAGGGTCTGGATTTGGATCAAGAGGCGACGATCGACACGGAACTGGCCGCGCCTTTCTATGCTGCCATGGACGATGACTTCAACACCGCCGAGGCGCTGGCGGTGCTGTCTGGAATGCGCCGGGAAATAAACAGCCTGCGTCAGGAGGGTGAAGTCGGCCGGGCAGCGGAACTCGCTTCTCAACTCAAGCTTCTTGGCGGAATACTGGGCCTGTTCCAGCTTGAGCCGCTGGAATTTCTTCGCGGCATCGGGGGCGACGAGCAGAAGGGCGGTCTCGGCGATAGTGAGATCGATGCGCTGCTGGAAGAACGACAGCAGGCCAGGGCAGCCAAGAACTGGGCCAGGGCGGATGAAATACGCGACATGTTGAAGGAGAACAACATTGTACTCGACGATGGCGCAGGTGGGACACGCTGGCGCAGAGAGTGATAGAATCGGCGTGCAAATCAGGGCGATAAAGAAGGAAGAATACCAATGAAGAAATGTTTGATACGTGGCCTGCTGGCAGGCGCAATCCTGCTGCTGCCGTTGCATGCGACTGCTCAGGTCGTCGCACTGGACGAAAACGAGGAAATCTACCAGAAACGTAGCGGTTGGCTGCCTTATATTTTCGCCACTGATTCTCTTGGCACCGCCCTGGGTGTGGGCGGGTTCACCGCGGGCACGATCCAGCCCCAGGCCAGTGTCTTCGGTACCGGTTTTATTACGTCTAACGAATCCGCACTTGTCGCCGGCGCCCTGAACAACTTCCGTTTTGGCAAGAAAAGCCGCTTCTTCTTCGACGGCTGGCTGCTTGCCGATCATTTCACCGATCAGCGTTTTTATCGCGGACCGGCCCTACTGCCTGGTGAATCTCCGGGTGGCACAAATGACTCAAATGAAGACAATTACGTCAGCGGTGTCAGCAACGAACTGACCCTGGAGGCGAATTTCAAATACCGCCTGCCGATCGGACACCTGAAGGATGACCCCATTGCGGTCTACCGCCTGAAAGAGGGCCTGGTACAGGACGGGCCACGTGGTGGTGAAATCTGGAATCCATTGAAAAGTGGCCAGACCACGATAGGCGCGAGGTACTTCTACACCTATCGTGATTTGAGCGACGTGGTTTTCAACCAGCTTGAGAACGAACCGGTAGATGAAACACTGACCGCGAAAACAAACGGCTTTGATTTCTGGCTCGAACACGACAACACCGATTTTCCGCGCAACCCCGAGGCGGGCAGCCGCCAGGTCTTCAATGCCTATCGCGATTTCGGCTGGCTCGATAGCGATGAAAGCTGGACAAATCTGCAAATGGACCTGTCCAAGTACTACAATCTCGGCACGTCCAACTGGTTCCGTCAGAAGGTCCTGGCGCTGAATTTCTGGACGGCCAACACCACGACCTGGAACGATTCCGACGATGAGACTGCGCACCGGCCTCCACCTAACTATGGCTCTGAGCTCGGCGGCTTCGATCGTCTGCGCGCGTATCCTTCCAACCGTTTCAATGACAAGTCAGCGGTGTACTACTCGGCCGAACTGCGCCTGATACCGCAGACCCAGCCGCTTAAAGACATACCGATCCTCAATTACTTCCAGATCGACTGGTGGCAGGTCGTACCGTTCATAGAGGCCGGCCGGGTTGCTCCTGAATACAATGCCGACCTGTTCTTCAAGGACCTCAAATGGGATGTCGGTGTCGGTATTCGTCTTATGGCCTTCCGGGCCGTTGTGCGTCTCGATTTCGCCGTCGGCGAAGAGGGCGGTGCAGCCTGGGCGATGGTCTCGCAGCCCTTCTCACGTCAGGGCAGGTAACCAGCGTTACCTATTGTCTGCCGGCTCACTATTCAGGGCCGGGCTGGTAATCAATCCGGACAGCACAACGTGCTGATCCGGATTATTCCCGACCTGCATCAGTCCTGCGCAATAAACTTGCCGAAAAACGGCAATTATCCCCCTTTGGCTATTGACCACACAGTCAGTAATTAAGTAACTTCTTATAGTTCTGTTATTGTAAGCCGAATCATGGTGTTA
Organism: Arenicellales bacterium; assembly: GCA_029287965.1. Taxonomy (GTDB): domain Bacteria; phylum Pseudomonadota; class Gammaproteobacteria; order BMS3Bbin11; family BMS3Bbin11; genus JARFQC01. The sequence continues at coordinate 2,540 of JARFQC010000162.1, read as the reverse complement.
CAGCCGTGATTCGGCTTCTTAAATGCGAGACAAGAGAGAGGACAATCGAGTGGAACTAACCGGTGCGGATATTCTGGTGCGTGCGCTGGGCGACGAGGGCGTTGAATACGTCTTCGGTTACCCGGGCGGTGCGGCACTGCATATCTACGACGCGCTGTACCAGCAGGACAAGGTCAAGCATATCCTGGCTCGTCACGAGCAGGGGGCTGGCCATGCTGCCGACGGCTACGCGCGCTCATGCGGCAAGCCCGGTGTCGTGCTGGTGACGTCAGGCCCCGGTGTCACGAATGTCGTCACACCACTGGCCACTGCCTACATGGACTCCATTCCGATGGTCGTGATAACGGCCCAGGTTCCCTCGCACCTGATCGGTGACGATGCGTTCCAGGAAGTCGATTCAGTCGGCATCACGCGCCCCTGCGTCAAACATAACTTCCTGGTCAAGGATGTCCGCAACCTGGCCACGACGGTCAAGAAAGCATTTCACCTCGCCACAACCGGGCGTCCCGGGCCGGTAGTCGTCGATGTGCCGAAAGACATCACCGCATTCAAGACCAAGTATGTCTACCCAAGCAGCGTCAATATGCGTTCCTATCAGCCGGTAACGGAAGGCCATCCGGGCCAGATACGCAAGGCACTGCAGCTGCTGCTGAAAGCAAAGCGACCGATTATCTATACCGGCGGCGGTGTCATCGCCTCGAATTCCAGCGCTAAACTGGTCGAGTTCGTTCGCCTGCTCGGCATGCCTATTACCAACACGCTGATGGGGCTCGGTGCCTACCCGGCCAGCGATCCCCTGTTCATCGGTATGCTCGGTATGCACGGCACCTATGAAGCCAACCTCGCAATGCATGAATGCGACGTTATGCTGAATATCGGTGCGCGTTTCGATGACCGTGTCACCGGCGATACGAAGAAATTCAGTCCCCATGCCAAGATTATTCACGTGGATATCGATCCGTCTTCGATCAGTAAGACGATTGCCTGCGATGTACCCATAGTCGGGTCGGCCAATAGCGTCCTCGATGCCATGATCGAACAGTTGAAGAGTTCCGGCGACAAACCTGACCCGGACGCACTGGCCGACTGGTGGGCGCAGATCAATGGCTGGCGGAAGATCGACTGTCTTGCCTATGACCAGGGTGAAGACGTGATCAAGCCCCAGTACGTCGTGCAAAAGCTCCACGAGGTCAGTGGCGGCGATGCCTTTGTCACATCGGACGTCGGACAGCATCAGATGTTCGCGGCCCAGTACTACGGCTTCGACAAGCCGCGTCGCTGGATCAACTCAGGAGGGCTGGGCACGATGGGCGTCGGCCTGCCGTACGCCATGGGTGTCCAGCTTGCCCATCCGGACGCCACGGTCGCCTGTGTCACCGGCGAGGGCAGCATACAGATGTGCATACAGGAACTCTCCACCTGCAGCCAGTATGACCTGCCGGTTAACATCATCAATTTGAATAACAGGTATCTCGGCATGGTGCGTCAGTGGCAGGAGTTTTTCTACGAGCGCCGCTATTCACATTCCTACATGGATGCACTGCCTGACTTTGTCGGCATTGCTGAAAGTTACGGTCATGTCGGCTTGAAGATAGAAAAACCGGCCGATGTTGAAGGTGCATTGCGTGAAGCACTCAATGACAAGCAGCGTCTGTATTTCCTGGATTTCATCACTGACCAGAACGAGAACGTATTCCCGATGATTCCTGCCGGGGCAGGTCACCACGAAATGCAGCTGTCGCCGAAGAGTAACGGTGAAGACGGCACAGAAAGGGAGCTGGCCTGATGCGGCATATTATCTCGATACTGCTGGAGAACGAGGCAGGTGCCCTGTCACGTGTTGCCGGCCTTTTTTCCGCTCGTGGCTACAACATCGAGTCACTAACTGTTGCGCCGACGGAAGACGAGACCCTGTCGCGCATGACTCTCGTCACCCGTGGTACGGATGAAGTCATCGAGCAAATCAAGAAACAGCTCAACAAGCTGGTGGATGTGGTCAAGCTCGTGGACCTGGTGGAAAGCCGGCACATCGAAAGGGAGATCAGCCTGATCAAGGTACGTGCTGTCGGCGCTGTACGCGACGAGCTTCTACGCCTGGTGGAAATTTTCCGCGGGCGCATTATCGACGTCACCGATACCAGCTATACCCTCGAGATGACCGGCAATTGTGGTAAAATTGACGCTTTTTTGAGGGCGATTCCGAACGATTCGATCATAGAGGTGGTGCGTTCGGGTGTGCTGGGCATTGCACGGGGCGATCGCGGCCTGAAGCTTTAGCCGACAAACCACGAATCAAATCTAAATAGACATTGTAGGAGCGGCGGGCCCCCCGCGCTTTGCCGGATTTGTAAGCCACCCATTTTAGCGGGGGGGCCGCCGCGGAAATAGAAAAATTAATATACCAACCCGAGGTATCCGGTTTAGTTTTGTTCAAGAGGAAAAAAAAGAAAATTTAATAAGAAAAAGTATCCGAACAGTCGGGGATAAAGGGAAAAAAAGTTTCCAAAAAAAGGTTCGGGAAAAAAGGGGAATCCCAAGGC
>JARFQC010000129.1 GCA_029287965.1 Arenicellales bacterium | reverse complement strand
TCGTCGACCTCCTCTAGCGACAATGTCGTATCGAAGCCGACTACTAGATTGAGAAAATTGTCGCCATCGAAACCGACGGCCTCAGACTCGTAAACCGGCGACATGTCCAACTGTCCGAACTGCTGCCTCAGCAGCTCGATTGCCTGTTTGATGTGTCGTTGCGGCTGCTCGTTGCTGCCGATGCTGACATACACGCGCGTCACTCGGCTTTACCCCGTTCGATAATGACCCCGACGTCACGCCCGCCATTGATGGCGCCCTTTTTGTTCAGCTTGATCCGGCACCAGGGAATATCGAATTCATCGAGCAGGATGTCGGCCAGTTTCTGCGCCAGGGTTTCGACCAGTTCGAAGCGGTTTTCTTCGGTGAATGACACCAGGCGCTTGGCGACAGCCTTGTAGTTGAGCGTGTCATCGAGGCGATCGCTGGCAGCAGCCAGGCGAATATCCGAGCCCATGTCGATATCCAGCGTGACCTGCTGTGTGATCTGCTTCTCCCAGTCCCAGACGCCGATCTGGGCATCGGCGACCAGGCCGTGCAGGTAAATGATATCCATATAAAAATGTTCCCTGTTCTTGTGCGCAAGTTTCAATGCAGGAGCGGCCGACGACCGCTTCCACAAATACGTTTATTGTCTCATTGCCCCGGCGGCCTGAGATCCTCGAGGCTCCAACGCGGCCTGACGCTGACATCCAGCGCATCATGTTCCCCGCCCTGCAATCGCAGGCATCCGACATGCGCAATCATCGCGCCGTTATCGGTGCAGAACTCGGGCCGCGGAAAATGCACCCTTGCGCCTTCTTCATCGGCCAGTACTGCGAGTTTCTCGCGCAGCGACTGGTTGGCGCCAACGCCGCCGGCTACGACCAGTGCACGATGCCCGGTCTTCCTGATTGCACGTCGACACTTGATCACCAGGCTGTCGGTCGCGGCGTCCTGAAACGCCAGCGCGATGTCGGCAATAGTCTGATCATCGAGATCATGATTATTCGCCGTTGTAAGGGTAAATGTCTTGAGGCCGCTGTAGCTGAAGTCCAGACCGGGCCTGTCGGTCATCGGTCGGGGGAAATCAAACCGGCCCGGTGTCCCGGTCTCTGCCGCACGTGAGATCGCGGGCCCGCCCGGATAGCCCAGGCCCAGCAGCTTGGCAGCCTTGTCGAAAGCTTCACCCACAGCATCATCGAGCGATTCACCGAGGATCGTGTAGTCGCCGACACCGGCAACGTCGGCCAGCAATGTATGGCCTCCCGATACCAGCAGGGCGAGAAAAGGAAAGTCGGGCTTGTCTGCCTCCAGCATGGGCGCAAGGAGATGGCCTTCCATGTGATGAATGCCGATGGCCGGGATACCCAGCCCCCAGGCCAGCGAGCGGCCCAGCGATGCCCCGACCAGCAGGGCACCGGACAAGCCCGGCCCGACGGTATAGGCTATCCCGTCGAGGTCAGCGAGCTTCCTGCCTGTCGATGACATCAGGTCCCCGATCAGGGGCTCCAGCTTGCGAATGTGGTCGCGCGCGGCCAGCTCGGGAACCACGCCGCCGTATTCGGCATGCAGCGCTACCTGCGAATACAGTCGATGACCGAGCAGCCCCTGCTCACTGTCATACAGGGCAACAGCCGTTTCGTCGCAGGATGTTTCAATGCCAAGAACCAGCATGAAAGATGATCAGGCTACGGCCGCGGCGTGGATTTTGGAATAACTGCACTGCATTCTAAGTGAGCTGGCGGTATTGCTAATCGACGCCAGGCAGGCATGTTCGCGGTCCGGCGGTATCCATGCAGCGATCTGTATCAGGTACTGGCGGCTGCCGTCCTGCGTCAGGCAATCGGCGTTGAGGCGCACAATATTGGCATCGAATTCGACGAATGTTTCCGTCAGCGTTGCCACCAGCCCGGGATGGTCACCGCCCTGGATAGTGATTCTGTGCGTTACATCGGCGTTGGGTGCCGTGGTCGTATCAAACTCGAAATCGGTGACCTGGATCGTCGCGCCCTGCAGATCCGGCAATGCGGCCAGGGCCTCCTTAAGAACATCCTTACCGGCACCCGACTCGGAGGTGCAGACGGCGGTGAACTCCGATCCGCCACCGAGTACGGCGAAGTTCGTGCTGCCCAGGTTAATGCCCAGTTCGAACAGGGTGCCTGCTATGGAAGAAACCAGGCCGGTCCGGTCAGGGCAGACAATGGTGACAAGGTAAACGTTGAGCATGAGTGATTCCGTCTGGGTGCAAAACGTAGATTCTACCGAGTTAACCCGCATCCAGAAACTACCAGCAGCATGACCATGTACGTGAATAAGTAGCGCCCCTTCCAGTCCGAGAAAAAGTCGAGCAGACGTATACAAAACCCGCACCGATGGTTTAAAATGCTCGGCTCACTAGTGAATTTACATTTTTAAGGAAACGATATGCCCAGTGTACGTGTTCGCGACGGCGAACCTTTTGACGTAATCCTGCGCCGCTTCAGGCGCTCCTGCGAAAAAGCCGGCGTCTTCACCGAAGTCCGCCGCCGCGAATCCTATGAAAAGCCGACGACTGTGCGCAAGCGCAAGACGGCCGCGGCAAAAAAGCGCGAGCTAAAGCGTGTTTCACGCGAACGCATGCGCATGTCCCACAGTTCCTGATCCCCGACTCCCTCCGTGTCAATCAAGGAGCGCATTGCTGCTGACATGAAGCAGGCCATGCGCGACAAGGACAATGCGCGCAAAGAGGCACTGCGTATGCTGCGCGCCGCCATCCAGCGCCGCGAAGTCGATGAGCGCATTGAACTCGACGACAGCCAGGTACTGGCAGTGGTCGAAAAGCTGGTCAAACAGGGCCGCGACTCGATCAGCCAGTTCGAACAGGGCGGCCGCGACGACCTCGCCGACAAAGAACGCCAGGATGTTGCCGTCCTGACCGAATACCTGCCCGAACAGCTCTCTGACGAAGAAGTCGCATCGCACATCAGGCAGGCCATCGAGAAAACCGGCGCAGCCAGCATGAAGGACATGGGCAAGGTCATGGGCATGCTCAAGCCCGCGCTGCAGGGACGCGCCGACATGGGCGCTGTCAGCGGCAAAATAAAAGCACTTCTCCAGGGGTAACTCTCACCAACACATGGCTGGCGCGCACTGACGATGAGCCGTATTCCAGCTGAGTTCATAGACGAACTGGTCGCACGCTGCGACATCGTCGACGTGATCGATTCACGCGTTCCTCTTAAAAAGGCCGGCCACGAATACAAGGGCTGCTGCCCTTTTCATGACGAAAAAACCCCGTCCTTCATGGTCAGTCCTGCCAAGCAGTTCTACCACTGCTTCGGCTGTGGTGCACACGGCACGGCAATAGGATTCCTGATGGAATACGACCACCTCGGCTTCAGGGATGCCGTCGAGGAACTGGCCACGCACTGCGGGATGACCGTCCCGGACAGTGGGGATGATGACGGGCAGCATCAGCAGCAGGCCGACCTTTACCGGATACTGGATCTTGCCAGCCGCCATTTCCAGCAGCAGCTGCGCAACGGAGACGGGTCGGACGCGGCACGCGAGTATCTGCAAGAGCGCGGCCTGTCCGGCAAAACGGCAGCCCGGTTTTCCCTCGGATTTGCCCCGCAAAGCTGGGACAACCTGATCAAGGCACTGACCACGGCCGGGGTAAAGCAGAAAGACATGCAGACTGCCGGACTCGTCTCAACGAACGATAGCGGGCGCACGTATGATAAATTCCGCCAGCGGATCATTTTTCCGATCCACGATCAGCGCGGCCGGGTCATTGCATTCGGGGGTAGAATCCTCGGTGACGGAGAACCCAAGTACCTGAATTCACCGGAGACACCGGTCTTCCACAAGGGCAAGGAATTATACGGTCTGCATCTCGCGCGCGACGCCATCCATAAATCTGACCGCGTTATTGTCGTCGAAGGCTACATGGACGTTATCGCGCTGGCCGAGGCCGGGATCGACAACGCCGTTGCTGCGCTCGGCACTGCCACCACCAGCGATCACATCGAGCGCCTGTTTCGGGTTTGCAACGAGATCGTATTCTGTTTCGACGGCGACCGGGCCGGCCGCCAGGCCGCCTGGCGTGCACTGGAAAATGCCCTGCCCTCAATGCGTGACGGCAAGCAGGCCAGCTTTCTGTTCCTCCCTGACGGCGAAGAC
>JARFQC010000065.1 GCA_029287965.1 Arenicellales bacterium | reverse complement strand
ACTGGGCACGTTCGAATGGGCAAGCTTCAGACTGCTGGGCCGTATCCCCCTGGCGGACACCATGGTGGGCATAACAGTGGCTATCGTCACTGTGCTGACCGACCTGGCTATTGCAGTGATCGTCGGTGTGATCATGTCGGCACTGGTTTTTGCCTGGGAGCATGCGAAGCACATCAACGCAAAGACCTATGTCGATGACAAGGGATTCAAGTTCTACGAAAATTCCGGGCCGCTGTTTTTCGGATCAATCCAGAATTTTCATGACCTGTTTACGCCCAGTGATGACCCGCAGGAGGTCGTTGTCGACTTTGCCGATGCGCGCGTATACGACCACTCTGGCCTGGAGGCTATCGATGCCCTGGCCGAACGCTTCGCGCGTGCACAGAAGACGCTGCACCTGAGACACCTGAGTCCGGAATGCAAGCAGCTGATGGACAAGGCCGGCAGCCTGGTGGAAGTGAACCTGATGGAAGACCCGGTCTACCACGTGGCTGACGATCGTCTTGCCTGATGCTTACTGGTGATTCGCTGTTTTGCGCTGCGTCTGGCCGGGAGCGAGGAAGATGTCCGCGGCGGCTGAATATCTACCAGTATCGAACGCGGCCGGTATCAATATGGATGAAGTCTGATTTCACGTAATAGCCGACCCCACCGGCCTTGAGTGAAATCGCAGCATCCCGCAGTGTTGCAAGCTCGCAGCCGGGAAGCCTTACGTCGATCGCCTTGCCTTGCATATGCAGGCTCTTTTTCGCCACACCACGTCCGTCCGCACGCAGCTTTGCATTGGTTTTCGGTGAGCGGTACCCGGAGATCACGTGGAATGGACCTGCTATGCCTACTTCATTCTGAAGCTTCGCGAGTACCATCAGGAGTTCCGGGTCCATGGTATGGATTTCGCCGGAACGATGGTCGCGGAGTACGTGGTTGACGGCTGCGAGAGCCGCGGGCTCCGGATGTTTTCCGGGCAAAATGCCGGTCTGCAATTTTTCCCCGGTGTGCAGGCTTTGAAAGGATAAGCCGGCAGAATTCAATGGTGCGTCCTTACCCCAGGCAAGTGGCGCAACGGCAAGGCTGCAAAGCCCCAGGGAATCGCGGATGAAACGTCGTCGTGTCAGGTCATGCATGTTTGTGTACTCTGTTACCCATGTCGAGCGTATTAGAGGAGCTCTGATTAATTCGCTTCGCGAAACAACCAGAGCTCCCTGTAAGTTATTTAACGGGGGAAGGGCATGTTATATCAAATGCTTACTGGTTGCGTCATCAGCACACTTCCCCCGAACCCCCATCCCATGTGAATTAATCAGAGCTTAATTAGATAATAGTCCCGTCCAGCAAGCTTATCCTTATACGCCATATGCTTGTCTGAACCGCGTTCATCCGTCCTGCCTGCGCAGCATGAAGGGCGCATCCAGTGCTTTCAGCACGCTGGCATCCCGGTTGTAAATGTCATGCTTGAAGTAGACCATGCCGTTGCGCGCGGCGGCCGTACTGTAGGCAATGATGATCCTGATCGGCTGATCCAGCGTCACCCACTTGGTCTCGCCTGATTTCACCGTTGCGTCGATCTTGTTCCGGTCCCAGTCCTCCTGGCCTGCCAGCAGCCTTTCCGCAAAATCAAAAGGGTGTTCTATACGCACGCAGCCGGAGCTGAAAGAACGGCTCGCGTCTGCGAAATGCTCTCTGTGGTTTGTATCGTGCAGGTAGACCAGGTGCTTGTTGGGGAACAGGAATTTTACCATACCCAATGCATTGTTCGGCCCTGCAGGCTGACGAACGATATAGGGCATCTTGTCAATTTTTGACCAGTCTACCGACAGGGGATCAATTTCCTTGCCGTCATGGGTCAGCAGCAAGTAACCCTTTTTGCCCAGGTAGTCCGGGTCCTTCTTCAGGTTGGGCAGTATGCTGCGCGCCATGATGCCGGGCGGAATCGTCCAGGTAGGATTGAATACTATGGTCCGCAGCATGTCCTTGAATACGGGTGTTTGCGAATAGTCCTTGCCCACCTGTGCCCGGGTCGACCAGATTATCTCGCTGTTCCTGATCCAGTAGACGTTGAAGCCGGCAATGTCGGCGACAATATATTCGTCATGATTTTCATGCATGAACCAGCGCTGGCGTTCCAGGTTGACGCGCAACTGGTCGATGCGCTGCTGCACTGGTACGTTCATGGCCTCCAGCGTCGCGGGACCGGCAGTACCGTCTATATCCAGTCCGTGGCGTTCCTGGAACCGTTTAACCGCCTGTTCGAGATCGGCGTCAAACAGGTTCGGATCGTCTGCTTTGCCCGTGTAGTCACCGGTCACGCTCAGCCGCGCCCGCAACTGAGCGACGCGCTTGCCGCTGTCGCCGGGCTTCAGCGTGGCCCCCGTCTGAACCGTCGGCCAGCCCCCGGCCTCTGCATAAGCGCGGTATTCGGCAAGGGCCTCCTTGAGCCGTCGGTGTGCGTGTTCCGGCGGGCGCGCCCTGGCGAATATATCGGCGACTCTTCCCTGCAGCAGCATGGCTATCACCGCAGGACGTCGCTTTTCGGCGTTCAGCGGCCTGGGGAAATTGAAGTTTTCATCCAGTCGTTCGGGATCCACCTTGCCAACGAGTAGATTGTAGTAGGCCCTGACAAAAGCTTCCGAAAGGAGCAGGTCGAGTTCAGCCTGCTGCGCCGCATCCAGGCTGCGATTCTGCTTTTTACCAAGTAATGCGTCCAGGGACGGAAACCAGTAATCGGCCGGATCAAGACCATCGTAGCTGAGGTTCTGGATTTCATCACCGAGTACTTCGGCCAATCCATCATCCCACACCGGTTTGAAGTTATTGGCCTGGTACAGGTCGGCAAGAAAGACTTTACCGTGCATGGAATGCTTTGCGATCCGGTAGTCAGCCGCATTGCCGATCTGTTCGATGCGCAGCTGGATCTCGCCGCTGACGTCAGCGCTGGAAAATGCCGGGGCAGGTACAAAATATACGGCCATGAGGATGGCGATAATTGCCCTGTAATTCCTAAAATTTAGATTCATAAGTGATGTTTGTTCATTTGTTGTTCAACAAGTATGCCGCGGGGAATAAACGCCGGAGTCGAAGCTTGAAGTGAGAAATTCCTGTCCGCTGCAAGTGTGCCATGTCCAGCTGTTGATCATCTTTCATGCAATTGATTCCTGCCTGAACTGCTGAGATACGGTGATGTCCGCCAGCCTAGATGATCAGTAGAATTATCGCATATCGAATCGTCTTACCGGCAGCAATCATTAACAGGCTGAGCCAGAAATTCATCCTTAACCATCCGGCAGCGACGCACAAGGGGTCGCCGACCACCGGCAGCCAGGACAGCAGCAGAATCGGGCTGCCGTACTGGTGCAGCCAGATCACTGCACGCTGGTGTTCCTTTTTCTTCAGCTTCGTTGCAGGCCATTTTTTTGCCAGCAGGAATCCGATCAGCCATGACGATGCACCACCGAGTGTGTTGCCGGCGCTTGCAGCCAGGAGAATAGCGACCTTGTCGTGATGCTCATGCAGTGCCAGGGCGGCCAGCATGGCCTCAGAGCCACCCGGCAACAGGGTTGAAGAGAGGAATGCGCTGACAAACAGACCCCATAGGCCATAGTTTTCAACCAGTTCGTCCATGGCTACCATCCTGCCCGACAACGGTATGCATAAATAACTGGATAATTAATCAAGGATAACAATGGCTATAGCGCTGAGTATCGATCACGTAGATAACTACCTGCATTGCAGATTTACTGGTGTGTTCAATGATATCAGTGATGTTGACGAAGAATGTGGTGAGAAACTGGCCGCAGCATGCGGTGAACATCAATGTACCCGGCTGATGCTGGACTGCAGCGGGGTTGAGATAGCGCGTGAGTTCACTGTGCTGGTTGCACACTGCCGGGGCAGAAGTTCAACCGCGGCGACTACACTGTCACATTAGCTATTGTGGAACCTGCCAATGCCGAATGTTTCCCAGGTGACCACCTCTCCAGCATGACAGCCAACCGGGGAGTCCGGCTGGCGATTGTTGACACGCGTGACAAGGCAGCCGGGTGGCTGTCCACAGAGTAAATCCCATCTCACCGAGCGTAGACCCAGCAGGTATGGAAAATACCTGACCCAATAACTGAGGTATTCGCCTCACAATCGGTGTTGCAATGCCCGATACAGCCTTCTTCTAAATGACTTTCATTGGCGGATTGTGTAGGATTGGCGCCCTTTTAAGCCCCTCTGAACATATTCGAGAACGTTAAAAATGAGCGAAGTGACCAAGGAACAGATTGAAGACGCACTGAAACAGATCGTCGATCCTTATACGGAAGAAGACCCGGTCAGCGGCAAGGCCGTCAAGACCATCGATATCGACGGCGGCAATGTCACCGTCAACATCGTCACCGGCTATCCGAACAAGGGATTCGCCGATGACTACGCGAGTCAGATCAAGGACAAAGTGGCGGCTGTAGCGGGCGTCAGTGATGTCATCGTCAATGTCGGTTTCAAGGTGGTATCTCATGGCGTGCAGAAAGGCGTCAGCATGCTGGACAACGTCAAGAACATCATCGCCGTTGCTTCGGGTAAGGGCGGCGTAGGTAAATCCACGGTTTCAGTCAACCTGGCCCTGGCATTGTCTGCCGAAGGCGCAACCGTCGGTATACTCGATGCGGATATATACGGTCCCAGCCAGCCGCGCATGCTGGGTGTGACCGCCCAGCCGGAGTCCACAGACGGTAATTCCCTGGAACCGCTGACCAGCTACAACCTGCAGGCCATGTCGATCGGTTTTCTGATCGACGAAGAGACGCCCATGATCTGGCGCGGCCCGATGGTTACCCAGGCCCTCGAGCAGCTGCTCAAGGACACCCGCTGGAACGACCTCGACTACCTGATTATCGACCTGCCGCCGGGTACCGGCGACACCCAGCTGACCCTGGCGCAGAAAGTCCCGGTCAGTGGTTCGGTGATTGTCACCACGCCGCAGGATATTGCCCTGCTGGATGCCCGCAAGGCGCTCAAGATGTTCGAAAAGGTCGAGATCCCGGTTCTCGGTGTCGTGGAGAACATGAGCACCCATATCTGCTCCAGCTGCGGCCATGAAGAACACATCTTCGGTGAAGGCGGCGGGCTGAAAATGGCTGAGCAGTATGACGTCGACTATCTCGGCGCCATCCCGCTGGACGGCACTATCCGCGCCGACGCAGACGGCGGCAAGCCAACCGTGGTCGCCGACCCGGATGGTCGCATCGCGCAGAATTATCGCGAGATCGCCCGTCGCACCGCTGCCAAGCTGTCCATGAAGAAAAAGGACTACTCGGCTGCATTCCCGAACATTGTCATCGACAATGCCTGACCGGGTTCCGGCAGGCTGCACAGCCTGCCGGCATCAACCTGCGATAAGGAATTATGAGCATCAAGTCTGACAAGTGGATACGCCGCATGGCGCGTGAGCATGGCATGATCGAGCCATTCGAGTCTGACCAGGTGCGCCGTGACGAGGAAGGCAAGCGTCTCGTGTCCTATGGTACATCGAGCTACGGATACGATATTCGATGCTCGAATGAATTCAAGATATTCACCAATATCAATTCGGCCCTGGTTGATCCTAAGAACTTCGATGAAAACAGCTTTGTCGATTTTGTCGGCGATGTCTGCATCATACCGCCCAATTCGTTTGCCCTGGCCCGCACGGTAGAGTATTTGCGCATACCACGTAATGTTTTGACCGTGTGCCTGGGTAAATCAACCTATGCCCGCTGCGGCATCATCGTCAACGTGACCCCATTCGAGCCGGAATGGGAAGGGCATGTCACGCTGGAGTTTTCCAATACCACACCGCTGCCTGCGAAGGTCTACGCCAACGAAGGCGTCGCGCAAGTGCTGTTCTTCGAAGGCGATGAGGAATGCGAAACGTCCTATAAGGACCGCGGCGGCAAATACCAGGGACAGACCGGCGTTACGCTGCCCAAAACCTAGGGAGCTCTGATTGTTTCGCAACGCTAATTAATCACAGCTCCCTAGTATTCATTCCCTGTAGTAGCGGTCGTCGGCTGCGAACGATCTGGTCTATATAAATTTGTTCGCGGCCGACGACCGCTGCTGCAGAAGCACGTACCAGGTTGCATAGGACAGAATGAATTCGTGTAGGCGCGCTGCGATCAGTCTTTTATACTGAACCCTTCAATCTGAAAACTGAAATCTGAAGATATGTCCGGCAACTCCATAGGCAAGCTGTTTACTGTTACCACCTTCGGTGAAAGCCATGGCAAGGCCATCGGCTGCATCATTGATGGCTGTCCTCCCGGTCTGGCGTTGACCGAGGAAGACATGCAGGTCGACCTGGACCGGCGCAAGCCGGGTACCTCGCGGCACACTACCCAGCGTCGCGAAGACGATATTGTCGAGATTCTGTCCGGCGTTTTCGAAGGCCGTACCACGGGTACGCCCATTGGCCTGCTTATCCATAACACCGACCAGCGCTCGAAGGATTATTCCGACATCAGCCGCAAGTTCCGTCCCGGCCATGCCGACTACACCTACCAGGCCAAGTATGGCCTGCGCGACTATCGCGGCGGCGGGCGGTCTTCAGCACGCGAGACGGCCATGCGTGTTGCGGCGGGTGCCGTCGCAAAAAAATATCTCGCCGATCGCTACGGTGCATCGATACGCGGCTACCTCGCTCAGCTCGGGCCTATCCATGCGGAGTTGAAAGACTGGGATGCTGTCGAACAAAATCCATTCTTCTGTCCGGACCCCGCCCTGGTGCCGGAAATGGAAGCCTACATGGATGCCCTGCGCAAGGAAGGCAATTCGATCGGTGCACGGATCAACGTCGTGGCAAGCGGCTTGCCGGCCGGGCTCGGTGAACCGGTGTTTGATCGCATGGATGCCGAGATAGCGCATGCACTGATGAGCATCAATGCAGTCAAGGGTGTAGAAATCGGGGCCGGGTTCGCAGCGATAGAACAGAAAGGCACCGAGCACCGCGACCAGATCGACCATAGCGGTTTCCTGTCAAACAATGCCGGCGGAATACTCGGCGGCATCAGCAGCGGCCAGGACATCCTTGCCAGCATAGCGATGAAGCCCACTTCTTCACTGCGCCTGCCGGGCAAGACCATTGATACGGAAGGCGAGGAAACCGAAGTCATCACGAAAGGGCGTCATGACCCCTGTGTCGGAATACGCGCCACACCCATTGCCGAAGCCATGATGGCCATCGTGCTGATGGATCACGTAGTCAGGCAGCGTGGCCAGAACGCGGATGTACTGAACGAACAGTAACGGCGGGTCGGCCCTATTCATGCCTTACTGGCGCCTGTCCGGATTCTATTTCATCTATTTCGCCATACTCGGCGTACTGCTGCCATACTGGTCGCCGTACCTCGCTTCAATCGGCTTCTCCTATTCCCAGATCGGCGACCTGATGGCCATCATCATGGCGACCAAGATGGTCGCGCCGAATATCTGGGCCTGGCTGGCAGACCGCAGCCATTCCAGCATGCCGCTGGTACGCGTGGCATGCCTGTTAGCGGTCATCGCCTATGCAGGCGTATTCCTGGGTACGTCGTTCTGGTGGCTGGCACTGGTGATGATGACATTTACCTTCTTCTGGCATGCGGTTCTCCCGCAAGTGGAAGTCATCACGCTCAATCACCTCGGCGAAGACTCGCACCGCTACGGGCGTGTGCGCCTTTGGGGGTCGCTGGGTTTCATTGCTGCGTCACTGCTGCTTGGTGCAGCACTGGACGTCAATCCGGCCTCGCTGGTGCTGCCGGTGCTGCTGTCATTGCTTGCGGCACTTTTTATCGTCACCCTCTTCATTCGCGAAACGGGCAAGCATCTGCCTGAAGAGCGGGGCAGCATAGTCGCGTACATCAGGCAGAAGCCCGAACTGATCGCGTTTCTCCTGGTGTGCTTCCTGCTGCAGGCGAGCCACGCACCGTACTACACCTTCTTCACGTTGTACCTGACCGAGTTCGGTCATTCAAAGTCAGTCATCGGCGGGCTGTGGGCCTTCGGCGTGGTGTGTGAGATCGGCGTGTTTCTCATCATGCACCGATTCCTCAAGCCGCGTCACTTTCGTGTCCTGCTCATTGCCAGCTGCGTGATCACCGGTATGCGCTGGTTCATGATCGGGCAATTTCCCGAAAACATGCCCATGCTCATCCTTGCCCAGACGCTGCATGCAGTCAGCTTCGGTCTCTTTCACGGTGTAGCGGTGGCGATGATCCATCGCTATTTCACCGGGCATCACCAGCACCGCGGCATGGCCTTGTACGGCAGTATCAGCTTTGGCGCCGGGGGTGCGCTGGGCAGTTTTGCCAGTGGCTACAGCATGTCCTGGTTCGGTCCGACGACGACATTCGCTATTGCCGGCCTGGTGGTCTGGCTGGCGGCGCTGATAGCGTTCCTGTGGGTGCGGGCCCGGTTTACAGTAACTGCATGAATCATCTTGTCTTGGCGAAATGCGGATCAGTTACAATACTGCGCTGGACATACGTACTGAGGCACGCCTGCTTTCAGTGAATACACATACGACCACGCGAACGCGTTACTGAACCATGGTTAAATCACCAGAACTTCTTTCCCCGGCCGGTACCCTGAAAAACCAGCGTTACGCGATGGCCTATGGCGCAGACGCCGTATATGCCGGACTGCCGCGCTACAGCCTGCGGGTTCGCAACAATGACTTCGATACAGCCAACCTGGCAACTGGCATCACTGAAGCGCATGCACAGGGCAAAAAGTTTTTCGTCGCGGCCAACATCATGCCGCACGGGAGCAAGCTGAAGACGTTTATCAAGGACCTGGAGCCGATCGTTGCAATGCAGCCTGATGCCCTGATCATGTCTGACCCGGGCCTGATCATGATGGTGCGCGAGCAATGGCCGGATATGCCGGTGCACCTGTCTGTACAGATGAACACCGTCAACGCTGCAGCCGTGAAGTTCTGGCAGAGTGTAGGGCTGGAACGGATCATCCTGTCACGCGAACTGTCGCTCGGCGAAGTTGAAGAGATACGCCAGCAGTGCCCGGATATGGAGCTCGAGGTGTTCGTGCACGGTGCGTTGTGCATTGCCTATTCGGGACGTTGCCTGCTGTCCGGCTATTTTAATCATCGCGATCCCAACCAGGGTACTTGCACGAACTCCTGCCGCTGGGATTACAAGCTCAAGGGTGAAGAGACCGATGCGGGTGAAGTGGAAGGCAGCCAGGATTTTCAGGCTGCTACCCGGCATGAGAATTCCCAGCAGGTTTTCCTGCTTGAAGAATCGAACCGGCCGAATGACCTGATGCCCATCGAGGAAGACGAGCATGGCACCTACATTATGAATTCCAAGGACCTGCGCGCCGTCGAGCATGTGCACAAGCTGGTCAACATTGGCATTGACTGCCTGAAAATCGAAGGCCGCACTAAATCGCATTACTATGCTGCACGCACATCACAGGTATATCGCCAGGCAATTGACGATGCCGTCGCGGGACGGGAATTCAATCCCGACCTGATGGGTACGCTGGAGAGCCTGGCCAACCGTGGCTATACCGACGGTTTCTTTGTCCGACATCATTCGCAGGAGTTGCAGCGCTACCAGCAGGATGCATCGACCAGCCAGCGCCAGCTGTTTGTCGGCGAGACCAGCGGCGAGATCAACCAGGGCGGCCTGACGCGGGTGGATGTCAAGAACAAGATCCGCGTTGGCGACACCCTGGAACTGCTCACCCCGGGCGGCAACACCCGTTTTCAACTGGACAGCATGCAGGACATGGACGGTAATGCAATGCAGGAAGCGCCCGGTGGCGGTTACCAGGTGTGGATACCCATGCCTTCAGATAGCGGCAGCTTTGGCTTGATTGCACGGGATGTTTGATTCCCGGGGTTACAGGCAATCTTCCCACCTGTAGGAGCGGCGGCCCCGCCGCTCCTACATATTTGAATTACGGATCAGGCAAGCATCTCCGTGCATACCGCGGTCCATGCCGCTGCCAGGTTGGCACGGTTATAGCCTCCGCCGCCCGTTGCCAGCAAGCGACCATCACATAACTCGTCAGCCAGGTCAGACAGGCGCCTGGCGGCATGCGTGTGGGCTGCCGTGGTGTACTGCATGTGGGTAATCGGGTCGCCTGCCAGGCTGTCGGCACCGGCCTGCAGGATGATGAATTCCGGTTCAGCAGCACGGACGAATGCCTCAACCCGGGTCCATGCCTGCATGAAATCCTCGTCCGTGCATGCCGGTGGGGTCAGCGGGATGTTGAGTTTCGTTCCGGTCGCGTCGCCCTTGCCAGTCTCTTCGGCAAGGCCTGTGCCGGGATACAGTTGCCGCCCGTCTTCGTGGATATCGGCAAACAGGAGTTGCGGGTCTTCCTCGTAAGCGTAGAAAACGCCGTCTCCGTGGTGGGCGTCGATATCGACATATGCGATGCGCCGGATGCCGTATTGCTTGCGCATTGTTTCGACCAGGATGCCGATGTCGTTGACGGCGCAAAAACCGGCGGCACCATCCCGGCGTGCATGATGCAGTCCCGCAATGGGTATAAAGGCACGCTCGGACTGACCGCTCATGATGCGCGCCAGGCCATCCAGTACACAGCCGCTGACCACGCAGGCTGCTTCGTAGATCCCTGGGAAGGCAGGCGTATCGCCGCTGTCCAGGTAGCCGCTGCCGAAACGTGACAGATTGACCAGCTTCTCGATGTAGGAGTGTTCATGGAACAGTTCGAGGTCATGCCGACCGGCACTTACCGGGGCCGCAATATCGGCGCTTGTATCCAGACCCTGTGCGCAGGCTTCCGTCCAGAAAGCATCCAGCCGATCCGGGCCGAATGGGTGATCTTCTCCGAAGCCATAGCTTGCGAGTTCCTTGCCATAATAGATGGTGAGCTTGTTCATTCAGGGTGATTCCTCGTGGGTACTGTTCGTCGTCGCGGGCGGGTACAAAAACTGGAGTTGACCCGCGGATATGATAGTCTAGCCTTAAGTGTATCTGTTTAGCAGTTCTGCGGTTGACCGGCGGCTGAGCGAAGCCTTCGGATCTTCCGTTATAAATACAATTCTACAAGACATGGGTGAAGGCTACGGAGCAGATATCTATGCCCCGCGATGGCAGGTTAAACACAACTAGCAGCAGTCTGCCGTTGTCAGCCGACACAAGATCCAGGGACTCTTGATGTCGGGTAAGGCAAATTTCTCGAACATACTGTTTATCGTCCTGGGCATATTACTTGCCCTGGTCGGCGGTGTCGTGTGCTTTGCCGTTGATTACAAGTCTGCCGCCAACCAGTTCGAATCTGTCGCCAATTCGGGTTTCCAGGACATTTCCCAGCGGGTACTCACAGCAGAAGGCGTCGTCAGTGCCCTCGCCAGTGCGGGCCAGATGTCGGAATACCGGGCCATCAAGACCGATGCAGCGGCAATGGGACTGCTTGAGTCCTACCCGTTCATATCGGCTATAGCCCGACTCGACCGGGTCGTGTTCACTGACCGCGACGACTACATCGAAAGTTTTCGTGACGTGGGCGATTACGGTTTTGCAATTCGCGAATATGATGCGAAGAAGAAGCGCTTTAATTCAGTGCCGGCACGCAACGAATATCTCGTCATCAGCAGCCTGGCTTCCAGGCTGCCTGAAAAAAATAAGTTGATCGGACTGGATCTGCTGCATCACCCGTCCGTAGATGCAGCTGTCCGGCATGCACTGCAATCGACTACTACTGTAGCCTTGCCATCACCGCAATACCTCTGGAATAAAAGTGGCCTGCTGCTGATTGCCAACACGTTCGAAGGCACGGACTATCCCGTGAACCATGCAGACCGCATTCGCCAGAATGCCGGTGCCGTATTAATCTTCCTTGATCCGGACAGGGTTTTTGCCCCGGTGACAGAAAAGTATCCGGACATGAGTGTCCGCGTCTCTCTCCAGGGAAATGATCAGGGGAGCAAACCGGTCACTGTCTACCAGGCGTCGGCGGCATCGGACGCAGGGGGCTTCAGCCTGCCATTCGGATTTAGTGAAAATCATACCCTCAAGCTGGCAGACAGGGAGCTGGCTCTGTCCATGACAGCAAGCTTCCAGCCGTCGATCATCACGTATCTCGCCGCATTGGTCGTCATGGGCCTGATCGGTTTCACCTTGCGCATGTACCTGGTCATGCAAAAGCGCAGAGAACTGGCCGACCTGCATACCCAGCACCTGTCACAGTCTATCTTTCATGAGCGGGAGCGTGCCGAAGTAACGCTGCGCTCCATCGGTGATGCCGTACTCACAGCCGACCCCAACAGTGAAGTGACCTACATGAACCCGGTAGCGGAAAAGATGCTGGGCATTGCTTCACATGTGGCCCAGGGCAAGTCTATCAGGGATGTTGTGAAACTGATTGATTCCGACAGTGAAGATTCGATAGAGGATCCTCTGGATTACTTCAGCGGACACTCGGAGGTGCCGGATGACGTTAATTCACGAATTCTGTACCAGGGTGACGGCAAGGAGCCTATAGCCGTTGATGTGACGTGCACACAGCTCAGTGATAAAAGCGGAGCCACGATGGGGTCGGTGATGGTTATCCGCGATGTGAGCGGGGAGAGCGCACTCAAGCAGCAACTCAGCTACCAGGCTAACCACGACCCGCTGACCGGATTACTGAATCGAACCAAGTTCGAGGAAGAGGTCAAGAAAGCCATCGAAAGCAGCGATCCGGAAACCAGCCTGGGGCATGCGCTGTGCTACATGGACCTGGACCAGTTCAAGATCGTGAACGATACCTGCGGCCACATGGCCGGTGACAACCTGCTCAAGAAGCTGACCCAGGTATTGCAGAACCGGGTGCGAGAATCTGACGTCCTTGCCCGCCTGGGCGGAGATGAGTTTGGTCTGCTGCTGCTCAACTGCGATCTTGAAAATGCAGTGGAAATTGCTGACAGCCTGAGGTTGGCGATCAAGCAGTTCGTGTTTACCTGGGAAGGCAAGAATTTCGATATTCGCATGAGTATCGGTGTCGTGGCCATGCATGATCCGAACATGACGCATGCCGAGCTGATGAGCGCGGCGGACGTGGCCTGCTATATCGCCAAGGACTCCGGACGCGACGTGGTGCATGCCTACGAACCCGAAGACCAGATGGTCACTGCCCATCATGACCAGATGCTCTGGTCGCAGAAGATCCACGATGCCCTGCGTACTGACAAGTTCTACCTGATGCTGCAGACCATGACACCGTTGCTGCCTTCGCAGCAGACGATCCAGATACAGGAATTCCTGCTACGTATTCGCATGGATGACGGTTCGATCATCACCCCCGACGTATTCATCCCCGCAGCCGAGCGTTACGGCCTGATGAAGGACATTGACATGTGGGTACTGGATCATGCCCTGCAGATCATCAGCGAAGTCCAGCATGAAAGTGAAAACTCGATGACCTACCTGTACAGCGTCAACCTGTCCGGCCAGTCGGTCGGGGACTCCGATGTAGCCGAGATGATTCTCGCCAAGCTTGAGGAATACAAGGTCGATGCCGGCCAGCTGATGCTGGAGGTGACCGAGACAGCCGCCGTGGCGAACTTTACCGTGGCACGGGAATTCATCAACAAGCTGAGCGAGGCGGGCTGCCGGTTTGCCCTCGACGACTTCGGCGCAGGCTTGAGTTCATTCGGCTATCTCAAGGAACTCAAGGTCGACTTTCTCAAGATTGACGGCCAGTTCGTCAAGGGCATGTCAAAGGACTCCATTGACCGCATGATGGTCAACAACATCACACACCTGGGTTACGGGCTTGGACTTTACGTGATCGCCGAGTTCGTCGAGGACGAAGAGACCATGACCCTGCTGCGTGAAGTCGGTGTCCATTTCGCCCAGGGTTACCATATCCAGAAACCGACTTCGATCGATGACTGGAAAAAGGAAAACATGCTCAAGAGCATCTTTATCCGCACCATTCATTAAAA
>JARFQC010000063.1 GCA_029287965.1 Arenicellales bacterium | reverse complement strand
CGCAATTCCTGGAACAGCCCCTGCTCTTCTGATGTCAGGTCTTCATGAATCACCGTTATTGCAGCAGACCGGGTCTTGCGAGCCGGACGCTTGTATTGACGCAGCAGGAGCTGTTCCTCTCCACGCAACAGGTTGCGGCATTTTTCCGCCAGCCGTAATGCCCCGTAGGCATCTGCATCGATATCGATATATCCCAGCGCGATCAATTGTCTGAACACGCTGCGCCATTCGACGCCGCTGAGTTTTTTGCCCATGCCGTAGACATTGAGCGAGTCATGCCGGTTGTTGGTAATGCGCTCGTCTGTTTTACCGATAAGAACATCAACGATGTAGCTGACCCCGAAGCGCTGACCAGTGCGGTAAATCGCTGATAACGCCATCCGGGCTGTTTCGCTGGCATCCCAGGTTGGCGGCGGTGCGAGGCAGTTGTCACAGTTTCCGCACTCTGAATCCGTCTGCTGACCAAAATACCCGAGCAGTTTTGTGCGTCTGCAGGTGGTCATTTCGCATAGCCCCAGCATCGCTTCCAGCTTGCCGTGTGCAACGCGTTTGTAGGCATCGTTGGCATCCGATTCCTGCATCATCTGGCGCAGAATAATGACATCCTGCAGACCGTAGGCCATCCAGGCACTGGCAGGTTCACCGTCCCGACCGGCACGCCCGGTGTCCTGGTAGTAGGCTTCGATGCTTTTGGGCAGGTTCAGGTGAGCGACAAACCGTACATCCGGTTTGTCTATGCCCATACCGAAAGCAATGGTGGCAACAATAATTATGTCCTCTTCGCGGAGGAAGCGTTCCTGGTTGAGTTTTCTCTGCCCGGCCGGCATGCCGGCGTGATACGGTAATGCGTTGCGCCCCTTTGAAGACAACCAGTCGGCGACCTTGTCGACACTTTTACGTGACAGGCAATAGACGATACCGGACTGCCCTTTATGCTGACTGTCGATAAAGCGCCAGAGTTGTTCACGGGCATTCTGGCCGTCAGTAATCGTGTAACGAATATTCGGTCGATCGAAGCTGCTGATGTAGACCTCTGCGTCATGCAGATCCAGCTGGTCGATAATTTCCTGCCGGGTACGGGAGTCTGCAGTAGCCGTTAACGCAATTCTGGGGATGTCCGGATAGCGCTCGTGCAGGACTCTGAGACGCTGGTATTCATGCCTGAAATCGTGGCCCCACTGGGAAACGCAATGGGCCTCGTCGATGGCGAACAACGAAATTTCAGTCTGATCCAGAATAGACAGAAAACGCTCTGTGAGTAAGCGTTCCGGGGCGATATACAACAGATCCAGCTGTCCGCTTAGGAATGACTGCTCAAAAGATCTCTGTGTCGTGCTGTCCAGGCTGGAGTTGAGGTATTCAGCCCTGACACCCTGTAATTTCATGGTGTTGACCTGGTCCTCCATCAACGCAATCAGCGGTGAGACAATAACGCCGGTGCCGGACCTGACGATGGAAGGAATCTGGTAGCACAGGGACTTCCCGCCACCGGTCGGCATCAGGGTGAGCACATCCCTGCCTTCGAGCAGCGAATCGATGATTTCTCTCTGGTTATCCCGAAACGCACTGAATCCAAAAATATTTTTTAGCGCCTGTTCGGCCTGATGCATACTCAATGGCAATTTCTCATGTAAACCAAATCAACATATATAACGACTTACAGCGGATAGCTAGAATGTGCGTGAAAACAAGGGCTTATACTTGACAAAATTACTCAGGAAGGCCCTCTGTGATATAATCAACTCACTGGAAGCATTAGTTGTCTTAATCACTGACGCGCTTTCGCGGAGGAGAATTATGACTGATGTACTACATCACGCTGGCCTGACTTCAAACGACAATAATAACAGGAGAACGGTTTCAGATCGCCGGGAACAGGATCCTGCATCGTACTTGGCCACAGGCCATGAAGACAGGCGTGGATTCTCGCGTCGTCGGACCGACCGTAGAGCAGGCTGGGATAGAAGGCAGTGCCATTCTCTTGAGTATTTCACCAATGGTGGTCCAGAGCGCCGCAGCTTTGCTGAAAGGCGTGCCAGTGGTGAACTACGTGACGGCTGGGTCAGGATATCTGACTGGAGCAGCATCTGCATCACCGCTTGAGGTGCACTGACTGGTCCCCCCTCGCGCTGCAACTGCAGCGTGTAAACTCCCCTCCCCATTGTAAATTCATACCGGACAAATCATTGGCGTAATTAGGCAACAATAATATATTAGAATATGCTAATATATAGTTGTCTATTTACACAGGAGAACCGTTATGGAATTCCTAGCTTATATATTTGTTGTTGCAGTGATTGTTGCCGCATCCCTGTTTGTAGGGAAACGCTGCAAATAGAAATACTGCCCTCTTCCCCGTTCTTTCTGCCAGGGCATCAGATGACTGCCTGCCAGTATGTTCAGGTAGTGTTGCGCAGCCGCCAGGCATTGCAGCGTACGGCAACAGGCCCAGGATGTTTGTTCGGTTATTGCAGGAATCTCGTCGTGCATGCGTAGCAGTTGCAATACAGAAAATGCCTAGTCTGTCGCTGCAGCGTTGTTCTCCATCACAATCTTTAATTCATTCGCGATCTGCTCGCTCAACAAGGCGAGCGTCATGCTCATGGTTTTAGTGATCGATTCAAAATCTTTGCCTGAGCCCGGCTGTATGATGCCCGCATGCCTAATCACGGGCATACTGCGGCTGCTGTGTTGCTGAATGCCCCAGTTTGCATTGAGCGTGACGTTTCCTGCTTCATCGCTGTCGAACCGGAGAAATTTAATCACGACATGGTAATCTGCGCCCGCATCAGTCCATGGCCGCACAATTGGCTGCGTCTCGGGCAGCAAACGCGACAGGTTGACGGCGAGCACATTGGCTATGTTGTTCTCAATCGGTTCCGCCCAGCGGTCGAACTCAGTGAGGCTAAGACGGGTATCGTCTGTGCGGATGACGATCTGGCTGCGCTCCAGGTAAGGCGCCACCTCGACCGGCCCGATGCCAATAATGGTGCTGTTATCAGGTGAAGCAGCCTGTACTGCTGCCGACTCCGCACTGAGTGAATAAAAACGTGTCGATGGCGTCGTGCCGCATCCCGCCAGGGACAGTGGTATGACAAGCAGTGAGGTTAACAGCAAGGTTTTCAAAGATTTTTCCATGAGCTGGTTCCTATCTGGGTTTGCCCTTTAGCAGGGCTTCCGGGTGGCGCTCGAGATACTCTGCCATCTGGCGTAATGAACGCGCTGCACCGGAGAGTTCGTGCATGGTTCTGAGCAGATCCTGGTATGCGTCTGAATCTTCACCGAGGCCGGCTGCAACAGATTCTGCCTGGGCCAGCGTGGCATTCAATTGTGCTGTCGCCTTGTTGATATTGGCCAGCGTAGCCGTGGCATCGCTTGAGTTGACCAGATTGCTAACCCCCCCCAGGACACCATTGAGATTTACGCCGATCTCATCCAGGGGCAGCTTGTTGATCTTGTCCATGATCGCCAGCAGGTTGTTTTTCAGTGCCTCGATGGTTGTCGGGATAGTCGGCAGCACCGTGTGGTCGCCTTCATAGTAAATTTCTGCCGGTGCAGCGTCGGGGTGAACATCGAAATCGACCAACATCTGCCCGGTGATAATGCTGCCGGACTTAAGCTGTGCGCGCAGGCCATGTGCAACAAGATCTTCTGCTGTGGGAGGGGAATCGCCCGTGTCATTATGGCCAATGATGCTGAACCTTTCCGGTTCGAACTCGATTTCCACCGGTATCTTGAATGACATGTCGCGCAGATCGTAGGTGAGCCTGACGTCGGTTACCATGCCCACAGTTATGCCTCGCAAGGTTACAGGAGATCCCGCACTTAGTCCGCGCGCAGAACCGTCGAAGTAGACTCGATATTTTTTTGCACCTTGCTCGTACTCGACATTCTCAGCGATATTTTTATCCTTGTGTAATACGAAGTGTGTGCCGTCTGCAGAAGGTTCACCTCTTGGCTTGATCAGGTTGTCAAAAGCCAGGCCGCCCAAAAGTACGGAGATCATCGATTCGCTGTGCATCTCGAAACCATCGGCACCCAACTTTACGCTCAAACCGCTGGCATTCCAGAAGGACGTTGTATCGTGCACGAAGCGGTCGAACGGAGCCCTGATGAAAATTTTGATGGTGAATTCTGTCCCGGTGTCGTTCAGCTTGTATTCGGTCACTTCACCTGCTTTCATGCCGCGGTAGTAGACCGGTGAACCGGCATCAAAGGATTTGAGTACTTTTGAACTCAGTGTGTAGCGTGTGCCTTCATTTTCCGAATATACGACGGGTGGTTTGTCCAGGCCGGTGAATGAGCGTTTTCGTATCTTGCCGTCACCCGGCTGCATGCCTATGTAGGCGCCGGAAAGCAAGGTCCCCAGACCCTGGACTTCACCGGCGGCAACCCGCGCCCTGACAACCCAGACCCGCGTCCCCTCGTTGAGATGGGGGCGCATGCTTTTGTCCAGTGATGCGGTGACGATTACGCTGGAAAGATCGGGGCCGAAGCTGATCTCGTCCACGACGCCGATCTCGACTTCCTTGTACTTTATTTTCGTCTTGCCGGCAGCCAGCCCTTCCGCTGAGCCGAATTCGATCTCGATGACGGGGCCCTTGTCGTACAGATACTTGAAGGTCAGCCAGCCGCCAATCAGCAACGCGATGAGCGGAATAAGCCAGACGATCGAAAAACGTCGCTTTTTCGTCACGATGGCTTCGGGAATATTATCCTGCAAGATCTTTTTCTCCTTATGTTTTCATCGCACTGTCTTCCGGCAATGCCGCGTTGTCCCAGATCAGCCGCGGGTCGAATGACTTCGCCGCCAGCATGGTAATGACGACGACGGCAGCGAAATTGACAGCGGCCGGTCCAGCGTCAATATCCGCTAGGGCACCCAGGTTGACCAGGGCTATCAGGATCGTGACGACATAGATGTCAACCATGGACCAGCGGCCCACCAGTTCTGTGATGCGGTACAGGCGCGTTCTGTCACGCGGTCGCCAGCAGGACTTGCGCTGGACGCTGATAAGCAGAAACATCAGCAGCAGGAGTTTGAGAACCGGTACGAATACACTGGCAATAAAAATAACCAGGGCAATATACCAGCTGCCCGATTGAATGAAATAGATGACACCGCTCATGATCGTGTCTTCCTGCACCTGGCCGAGGCTGACGACACGTGTCATGGGCAACAGATTGGCGGGTATATAGAACACGAATGCGAGGCTGACCAGAATCCAGGTCAGCAGGATGCTGTGGTGCTTGCGAGGATGCAGCGGTGATCCGCAACGTGGGCACAACAGCCCCTGGTGATGGTGATCTTTGTCCAGGCGAACAACCTGGTTGCAGGTATGGCAACCGGTCAGGGATGATGCCAGTGCTGTTGCTTCACTCATTTCTCGCTATCAACACGGTCCCAGACAATGCGGCCATCGATTGATGTCATTGCACCGGTCAGGATAAATATGAGTGCCATGAAGGACCACATCGCCACGCCTGGAATGATAATCGCCATCTTGGTCAGTTTGACCAGGGCTACCAGTATGCCGATCATGAATACCTCGATCATGTTCCATTCACGCAGTTGAAGCAGTAGCCTGAAAGCGGGTTTTACCGCATACGAGGTCCTGCCGAGCATAACCGGAAGAAATATATGCATCATCAGCACAAGCTGGATCAGGGGTGCGGCGATGCAGGTGAAGAAAACCAGCCCGGCCAGTGCCCACAGGCCTTGCGCGTAGAGCTCCCTGACGCCGGTAAACAGTGTTGTCTGGGTAGACTGACTGCCTACATCAAATGCCAGAAAGGGATAAATATTGGCGACAGCGAACAGGATCAATCCTGCCAGCGATAGTGCCACGACCCGCTGGGCACTGTCCGGCACGCTGCGAAACAGTACGGCGCCGCATCGATGGCACAATGCCTTACCCTGGTGTTGCAAATCCGGTTTAGTCTGCAGCAGATCGCAGTCATGGCAGATGATCATGGGTCTGGCATCAGCCTGGTAAGTATCTTGCAAAGTTTTTCTTTCCTTTCTGCGTCTGCCCGCTACGTTATATCAAACCGGCTGTGCATGGAACAGGCTGTTTTGTCCGACTGTGCAACGAGTTGCCGCCTGCTTCGACCCGGCAAGAATGCCCTCCTGTCCGGCAGAAATGTCATCAGGCGCTGATTTTCTACTATGGTTTCATAGTATCAACCACCAACAGCCGCAAATTAAGAACAGAATACTATGCGGATGATGCTGATCTGTGCCCTCTTTTCAGCACTACACAGTTTCAGCAGCAACCCCTACCCAGGTAGCTAAATGTCTGATTGCCTCCTCCTGCCATCAGCAGTTTGCGTGGTCGAACGCGATTTGTGTCAGGCAGATGACTAGTATTGCTCGAGATACACCTGTTCAACATGGATACCAGGCGCAATCAAGGAGAAGGTAATTCACGCCTGGCAGTACAGCAGACGCTGGGGAATATCAACGCGTGGCAGTATTGAAAACCACCTGACCGAACTGGTGTCGCGTTCAGGAATGACCTCTGATGCGATTGAGCACGAAATACTCGAGTTCGCGATGATGATTGGAGAAGTACATGGCGTACCGTGGAAAAGTCTCGTCGCGCATGGATTTAACTTTTCGATCGATGATTTCGGTATAGGTGAGTCATCCCTGGCGTGGCTGAAAAGCCTCCCCTTCAGCACCTTGAAGATCGACCGTTCCTTCGTCAGGGATTACAGAGAGGAATGAAGACGACCGGGCCATCATGAATCTCATTATTGCGATGGCCAAACAGCTTGGCAAGAACGTTATCGCCGAGGGTGTGGAGACAGCCGAACAGTTGCATTTCTTCTGCGAGGCGGGCTGCGACGGTGCCCAGGGCTTCTATTTTGCAAAGCCCATGAGGGCGGAGGAGCTGGAATCCAGGCTGCCCGTTTAAATACGAAGCAGTTTGCCTGCGGCCTTGTTGCCAGCAAGGCCTGTTACGGCCTAAAGCCTCTCACCCGGCACGTTAATCGTCACATGCCGGGGTGACAGCCTCAGGGGAAAGCCGGAATTGACGGTTCCGTGCCTTCGAAGTCTGCTTCGGGATGAACATCCCTTACCAGCCCTTGAATCTCTTCAACCCGGTCCTTGGGCACATCTACCAGCACGAGCACCTGCCCTTCTTCAACGGCCGATTTGAATTTCTGCACGTGAGAATTTTCGACATCCATGCCGATCATGCCGCCCATCCAGGCACCCATTCCTGCGCCGAGCAAACTCATTGCCAGAATGGCTCCGCCTGCTATGACGACGCCAGGCATTGCCAGTGCTGCGATGCCGGCCATCATGCCTGTAGCTCCACCCAGTGCAACACCACGTTCCATTGCAGGCACAAAATCACTCTTCTGGATTAGCGAGGCTTCAGGTAAATCACCAAGGCTGGCGCCTTCGGATGCGATGACATGGAGATGACGCTCTTCCACCCTGGCCAGTAACATCTTGTCGATGATCTGGTGAGTGGTGTCCAGATCCGGTAGTAGAAAATATAAACGCCTCATACGACCTCCTCATTCAATGCTGAAAACGTGTTCATAAAGTTTGCTGCTTCTGTACGACTACCACAGACTGCAACATCTACGCTGTATTGACGTGGATACTGGCAGTCACAGATCATTATGATCCTCTTGAACAAGTCTGTCACCTTCAACTGCGCAGCGCTTCGGTTTGCTGTGTGTCCAGCATGTATAGTGCAGCTGCACCGGTTTAGTGGTGTTGCACGATCTTGCCGGGTTCAGTGGTGCGATCATAAGGTAATCAGGCTGCATAGCCTTCGGACCTGTTGTCATACAGGTAAGCAAAAAAAATCCGGCAGGTGCCGGATTTTCTATTTGTGACGGTAAGGCGTTGATTAGTCGCCAGCGTTGTCAGCCTGCTCCTTGGCCTTTGCCGCTTCTTTCTCTTCCTTTTCCCTGGCTTTGTCGGCCTCTTCAAACACTGTACCTTCAAGGATCATCTCGCAGACGTCCTTGTTGGCATCGATCTTGTCCTTGATCTTTTCAGCGATGTAAGTAATTCCTCCTGTTGCCACATGGGTGGAATACTTGGCGTACTTCACAGCTACATCCTTCGGGTCCAGCTGAACACTGGGGTTCTTCAGGGTGCCGCCGACGTGAACAAGGCCGGCAAGGCCACCCGCGCTGATTGGTATGCCTTTCCGCGGCTTGGGTGAAATCCCCGCATCGAGCTCTTCAGTCTTCAAGTTGATTTCACCGCCGCCCTTCCAGGTGACTTCAGTCAGCTGGGCCGCCAGTTTGTCATCAAAATTGGCCAGACCATCCTTGATATCAACACGCAGGATTGCGCATTCCAGTATCGTGTAATCCTTGTCTTCCGAGAAAGAGAGCAGCCCGGAACCAAATTTCTTGACCATTCTGCCCTCTAGCTTGCCATCTCTAACTACCAGCAGCATCTGGCCGTTAAGGCTACCCATCAAAGCGGCAACCGAATCGCCTTTCCCATCCAGGTTTACATCGAAATCCAGTGCACCGCCCAGGTTCGGCATCGGCATCTGGAGAATGGAAAGATCTACGTCGAGATCGGGTGTCTCCTTGCGGCCATCGATACGCACGACGCCATTAATGTTACCGGTGCTGCCCGTTGCCTTGATCGGCTCGATGTCGAGCAGTCCTTCCTTAAGCAAGACCGCTAGCTGTACGTTATTCATAACGGCCTCGCCAAACTCGAACTTGTCGGCATTCAACTTGAGATCGACATCGTAGGCTTGCAACTGCTCGCGCAGGAACGGTTCGCTGGAGAACAGGCGTTCAGACTCCACCTCAGGGCTGCTCTCGGCTGCGGGCGCTTCAGCTGCTGCCGGAGGCGCTGCTTCCTCTTCGGCGGGCTCTTCTTCTGCCATGGGCAGCAGGTGGTTCAGGTTCAGATAGTCGATATTCACCTTGCCACTGATAGCGGTGGGCTGTTTCTCTGATTCAGGCAGCTTGAGCGCCAGGTTGCCTTTCGCTGTCTGGTCCTTGAGCTTCAATACCAGGTCATTGATGGCGACATCGCCTTTAGCCAACTTTAAATTCGCATTGAGATCAAGCGGACCAAGATCATGGAACTCGACCTGAGCAAGCTTGTTGAAGTTGGCCATACTGGCTGCTGTGACCGAAACACCCAGGTCGAGACTCTCGGGAACGGCCAGGCTCTCGAGGACACTGTTCACGTCCACGTTGACGCCACCGGTTTCCGCATGCAATTTAAACGCCAGGGGTGCAGATTCATCCTCTGCTAACGATGCAGTCAGTATGAGCGGATCGGTATCAGGCAATTCAGTCTGTGCATATTTGGACAAGCTTGATAGCGAATCGACATTGCCCGTCACGTTCAGGTTGATCTTGTTGACATTCAAAAGGTCGCCGATGGTCGTGGTGGCCTTGATTTCCATGCCCTCATCCCTGGCAATCACGACGAGTTCACTCAAGGCCAGTTCCTCAAGTCCTCCCTTTACGTCAGCACTCAGCTCTATTTCGGGAGGCAATTCGGTGGCCAGTTCTATGCCCAGCTGGCGCAGGAGTGTTTTCAGTGATTCTGTATTGGCATCGGTAGTGATGTTGATGCCAGTCATATTTTTCAGATCGGCAATTGATCCGGTCACGGAAAGCTTGGCCGTTGGATCGTCGAGGTTGATAACCAGCGGGTCCAGTGCGAGGGTCTTGCCATCGCCAACAATTTTACCGGTGATATTGATGTCCTCGAATTCCTCGATCTCGAGGCCGACCAGCTTTGCCAGACTAGCTGTGGCCGGTATGTTCAATGCCACATCTATCTGCATCACCTGTGCCGGAAACAACGGCCCCCAGTTCCCGGATACCTCGAGCTGATTACCATTAATGTCACCTGATAACTGAAGCGGTTCGCTGGACTTGTTCAGGAACTTCTCCATGTCGCCAAGGTTGCCGGTCAATGTTATCGGGCGACCGTCAAGGTCTGCGGCCAGTGACAGCGTTGTGTCCTGCTCAGGTGTTTCGATGAGCAGTTGCTTGAGATGGCTGACTTTGGGTTCCGCATCAGGCCCTGCCACTTGCGTCAGCCTGAAGTCATCAATACGAATTTCACGAATATAGGGGTGGATAGGCAGCCCCTGGAAGTCCTCTGACTGTCCCTCATCCGGCTCTTCTGTCGCCGGTTCAGCCTTTCCAGCGCCCATGGCCCAGTTACTATTACCCTCGGCATCGTTTTCAACTCGTACATCCGCACGTTCCACCACCGCGCGTATGTCTGCTTTACCTTCAAGCAGAGACAGCAAGCCGAAGTCTGCTTCCAGCCGGTCGACATTCAACATGTCGTCTTTTCCAGCCCAATCGGCGTTTGCGATGCGCAGTTTGTCTGCCCTGACACGCAAGGCTGTGCCGAAATCCAGTTCCAGTGCCTCGATCGAGACATCGCGACCGGTGGCAGATTCTGCTGCGGTAGTGATCCAGTCGCTGTACTGATCATCTGGTATGAGTTTGAGGATGACGACGGCAACCACCAGCAAGGTGATCACGACTGAGATGAGATAGCCGATAAATTTAAACAGTGTTTTCATTGTCATATATCCGGACTTTGGTGGTTTAACCGAAACTTGTTGTGCAACAGATTATTACACATTCGACGGGATATCCCATCTACAGTCTAGTAGTCGTGAACACGAAACAGAAAGCTGGATTGGTATGGGAATATCAGTATATACGCTTGCATATCCCTGAAGAGAGGACAAACCGGTGTGGTTTCAATGTATATGGAAATAAGGAAAACGGACATCTTTATCATGCCTTTTTCTTGTAGCTGCGGGCTCTTCGCGGGTCGTGTGGCCAGACTATTCAAGCCTGATTCGAGGCATGGTATCCAACTACTCTCTTATTTGTAGGCAGAACGCACTCTGGCTTCAGAAATCATTGGCCAAATCGATGAGTCTGCTAGAAATCTGCGGTTTGATACCTGCAGACAATAAAAAGCTGCTACCGCTAGAGTCGATAACCGCTTGTTACATCTACTGTGTGTATGGCGCGCCCGAGACGATTCGAACGTCTGGCCGCCTGGTTCGTAGGATTACCGAGAAATTTAGGGTATCTATAAATCAATAACTTACGGATGGCCTGCCCTCTCAACTTTCCGTAGTTTCTCGTTGAGTCACGTCATATCTCGCCAAAGCCCTACGTTTTTGACAATCTTGAGCGACTGCTTCCGGCCACTAACGGGTATTAATGTTCAAAATAAATAATTCCCACAGCCACGAACGATTTGCGGGGGAAATGACCCAACAAAGGAGGTTGTCAGGCTGATTCCACTGAGGAGATAGTGAGATGAATCTAAATTTTAATGGAAGAATCCATCATTAAATTTAGCGATATTTTCTTCCTCTTTTATCTTTTTAATGAATGATGACACCATATCTAGAATGAGTAGAAAGAGGACTATCGGGAAGAACACAAAGAATAAATACAACAATAAAAGGAATATATCGTACATTTTCCTCTCCTTTGTTGGAGTTGGACTTTTATTGAATAAGTATTCGCTGATTAATGCTATAACTACCGACCACTCATGTCTGCGATAAATGTCAATTATTGTAGAAAAACCTTCACAAGCTAATAAGAGCGACAAAAAATCAGCCGCCTGAGAACTGAATTGTAGTGACCACACCGGGTCGATAGACGACTACCTCGCTAGGGTATTTTCTCTGACTACTTGGACGGCAGCAAATGGCCGGAACAAACACCCGATTGATATCAAATTGTGAATTATCAGTTATTCAATACATGAAGAGGAGTAATGTTTATTACATAGCGCATTGTTTAATAAGGAGGTGGAAGATGAGATATATACTCTTAATACTGCTATTTGTGAGCAGTATAGCTATGGCGGCGGGTGGCAAAGTACGTGACGCAAATCCAATTATCGGTGAGGGATGTATATACCAGGTACCTCCCGGCCTGGATCTCCAAAAATGCGAGTTGATACCAGCCCCGAATCAGGCTGGGGTTCAGGTTTATGCTTGTGATCTTTCAGTTATTGTATTTTGTGATGACGAAGACTGATCATAACTTTTTATAATTTCATTAATACGAAGACATCATTATCAATAATGATCTAATAGATCCCAGTCGCAAGACTGGGATTATTATTTCCATTTGTTGAACATCCGCTGTATGTTCCTGCCGTTCTGCTAGCAAGATATATGAAACATCCTCCGATCATATAACCATATGCTCACGACTGCATTGGGTCATCAGCAGACGTCCAGCATTGGCAGCCTGGAGGTCAGCAAAAAGCCAGAACTGGCCCATAAGATAGAGGTCGAATATTGCATCTCCGCTTTAGAAAACTTAAATCTAAACTTATCTACCCCTGATGCATCCTTAGACGGGAACGATCACCTATGTCATTAAAGTTGGCTCCTGTCTGGCACAGCCTCAGTTTTCCCGTTCATAGAGAATATCACCGCCGCCTTCGTCACCGCCAATGCCTTCCAGCGCCCAATGTTCGTTTAGCAGATATCGCAGGATCAGGCGATTGGTTTGCTCCCACACATCCACCTCGGTCTTGACGAATAATCTGGGACTGAGCTGTTTGCTAACACGGAGTCCACCGGTCAGGTCGGCCTCAACACCAACGCCTGTCAAACCCATACGGTTGAACATTCGCTGCATAAAAGACTCTTCCTCTTCTCTGCCCAGTAGCTGGTTAATCGAACCGGCCAACAATGCGGTTGATGCCCCATTTGTAACGCCTGAAGCACGACCATAGAGTAACCAGGAGAGTATCTCGGACTGGTCCATTGCCGGATTGGATACTAGAGTAACAACAGGAGACTGTAGTGTACCGCTTACGTCAAAACCAACTTCGCGTTGCTCTACACGACGACGACTCTGAATCTGAATTGCTGGGTCGTCCAGTTCCCCACCAATGAATTCCAGCCGGCCACGACGTATCGGTACTGTAGCACCGAAAGCACGATATTCTCCCTGCTTGACAGTCAGTGCACCTTCACCGGATGTGAGCCTCCCTGTCTCACTGCGTATTCGCACATTACCGCCCAGCAGCCCGTTAAAGCCTGCTACTCGCAGTCGGTTATTCCCACTCAGACGCAGGTTAAGGTCCGTCGCTATACGCCAGGGAGGAACAGGAGCTTCTGCGCTGACGATGTTTACATCGCTGGATGGTCTTACCGTCGAAGAGATATCAGGGATGAATATTTCACTGGACTCGAGCTCAATGTCACCAGCTAGCCTCAATTCACCTGGTGTGATGGCAAGGCTGAGTTCAGGGCTGGTTTGCAGGCTGGAGCCAAAGATATCTTCCAGCCTGATGGAACTACCCGCTAGTTCGATGTTTGCTTCCCAGGCATCGATATCAATGAACTCGGCATTGCCTTCAAGCATAAGCTGGCGACCACTTATATGGCTGCCACCTTTTGCAGTCACCGTATTGTTGGCAAACTCAAGATTGAGTCGCGTATCATCAAAACTGATGGCGGGTTCAGCCAGGTCCAGTCGCGGCACCTGCAGAGCAGCACTCCCCCTTAGCAATGGGGCGGTGCGGGTACCAGCGAGGTCGAATTCCGCCATGAAGGTACCCTGCGGTAAAGTGACATCATCGAGAAATATGACAAAGGCATCCAGGTGCGGAAAACTGGCAGAGAATTTGCCGCGCATAGGCAAGTCAGGCTCGGCCAGGCTGGGAAGGTGTGCCGGTAGTGCCATCTCTATCGAAAGCTTGCCGTCATGCTTATCAAGCAAATGACCTTCAAAACTCAACGTATCCTGTTTTTTCACAGAGACAATACGAAGATCGCGTATCTCAACCTGTTCCATGTCGCCATCAAAAAAACTGCGACGAATCACTCCGTCATTGAGTCTGAGCTCGCCATCGAGATGATCTATAGTCAAGGTGTTGTTCAGGGCGAGCTCGAGGTCCAGACGTAACAAGCCTGCAAGAGTTATGTCCTCCTGTTGACTGAGCAATGGAATAGCGGAAACGGGTATGCCCTGTGTCGAAAGCTGTACGCTGGCATTCCAGTCATCGATGCTTACTATCTGTCCCCGGCCGTTCAGTCTAAGGGGATTATCTGCAAGTAGACTCTGACCAGTAAGGCTGATTTTCTCATTCTCCAACTCCATGGTCAGCTTCGTCTGCCGGAACGTCATCGCTGTCTCACCAGCTTTGAATACCGGCACCTGCAGTTCAGCCTCACCATTAAAGCGCGGTGCCCGCATGGTCCCCGCAAGCTGAATGGCAGCGGTAAGATTGCCCGCCGGTAAACTAAGCTCAGGCACAAAGACACCGATGCTGTCGAGTTGCTGGAGGTCGGCGGTCAATTGCCCTTGCAGCGGCATTTCAGGCAACAATATCGTTTCCAGGTCGACGGGTATCTTCAGGCTGGCATTCAGGCTAGCACCAAAGTCATCGATAAGGCTTGCTTGCAGATGCAGTTGACCAGACTGTTCTTTGCCGTGCAGTGCTGCCGAGCGGAACTTCATCGTGGTGCTCTGACCTGATTCCAGGTGGTGCGACAACAATCCCTCGGACACTTTCAGGTTAGCATCCAACTGTTCTACACGCGTGTTGTCCAGGGCAGTACGTAAATTGCCAGCTAGCAAGCCACTAAATTGATACTCATCGAACTTCGCCAGTAGCGGGACGGTTTGAAGCTGTAGCGATTCTATATCCAGACTGGCATCAATTCGGCTGCCCTGCCATGTCAGGTCAGAGCATAGGGTGGCGTCATTTTGCTGTAGGCAAAGGCCGGTCAGCCTGCCCCCACCATCGGCAATACCTAGCGTACTTTCAGCTCTGGTATGCCAGGCACCCAGCAACTCATGATTGAATGAAAGTTTTCGAACGACAGCATCGATTTGATCACCAGGGAGCCTGCTTGTCGTAGTCAGCTCCGCATTGAACTGACCTGCCAGGCCAGGCCACAACTCGGCGAATTCAGGTATGTCCAGCAGCACGTTTGCCTGTTTGCTGTTTATCTCGTCAGGCTCAATGAGTGCCTGCGCCTGTCCTGAAACGAGATTTAACGTAGGTAAGGAGTCGCCGTTCAACGGAATAGCAGCATCAAGCTGCCACGGATGCGTAACGCCATCGAAGATTATGTTGCCCGTTGCATTAAGTTTCGCATCCTTCGCGTTACCCGTAGTGGATCCTTTCAGTCCAAGATCCACGTCGGGTAGTGAGGCCATCAGGTCCTGCTGCAGATTCATTTGCGCGACCATGATCTCTGCACGCCAACTGGGCATGTCACTAATATTGGTCAGTTCCATGTTCAATATTGTCTGTGTTGGGCTGGAGAGCGTCGCGGCTAATACCAACTTGTCCGCATCACCCTGTATCGTTGCAGTACCACTGACTGGATTTACCAATTCAGCCGTTTGCCAGCCCCACTCCAATTGCATGCCTGTGATGAAGAGATTTTGCAAATCTGCTTTGCCACTCGCCTTTGCGGTAAGGCCCGGCATTGTCAGCCTGGCACGTGATATTTCAAGCTGACCTGCCAGCAGTGATGCGGCAGCATTGAAGCGTTCAATTTGTAGTGACTGTTCGTCAAACGCTATCTGCAATGAATCAATGTCCGCATTGTTGATGTTGACGTTCGGCAGCCAGTTTGCGGATTGCTTGTCCTGAGTATCGTCAGTATCACTTTTATGTATGGCAAGTTGACCAGCCGACAGTTTCAGATGCTTGATCTCGAGGACCCCGCTGAGCAAGCGCGCCGGTAACCAGGCAATTTCTGCTCTTTCCAGTCCGAGCGTCAGTGCTGGACTTTTAAAACGAATGTTCTGCAGTGTGCCACCTCCCAGTAATCGGCCTTTCAGTACTTCAGCGTCAATGTGAATCTGCGGTCCGGCAAGGCGGTCGGCAATCACCAGTCCTGCTCTGAGCCCGCTGCTTGTACCAATGAGAAACAACAAAGCTGACAACAGACATATCATTGCAATGAGCACAGAGCGACCGAGATATTTCATAGATCCGGCCTCAGGGTTATGTGCAGGCGCCATGGTCGATCCGGCTTGCTCAATGCGTTGGCAACGTCAAGCCTGAACACCCCAAATGGCAGGTTCAGGTGTAAACCCACTCCAGCACCATGCGCCACCTGAAAAGCCTCATCGGCGAAAAAGGCAGTCCCTGCATCCCAGAACACGGCTGCGCCGATGATGGGTGTGAAGTAGTGTTCATATTCGGCAGATCCGAAAACGAGTGCGTCGCCACCAGTGAGACTGCCGTTGTCATTACGCGGCGCGAGCGATTGATATTCATAACCGCGTACCGAGTTGTCACCGCCAGCATAGAATCGTAACTGCTTGGGCAGCACACTGAAATTATCGATCACCGTTCTGCCGAGGCGGCCTCGAAGCAGTAAACGATCACGTTCGAACAGTGGCAGGATCAGTGTCGTATTGAGCTCCGCTTGCAGAAATGACTCGCTAGAGACGACACTGTCCGATGCGCCTACCAGTCTTATCCCGAGCTGCCAGGCACGCCGCGGGAAAAGAAGGTTGTCCCCTCTTGCGTAGGACCAACCTGCCGTGGGTGCGAGAAAAGTACCCTCGGTAAATTCCCCATCCAGCTCATTATCGGCAGTAAACAACCACAGGCCATATTGCCAGTTGTTGAGGCCATGTCGCCAGACACGACTGGCCTCGATTCCATTGACACGGCTTTTCAGATCCTCATCTCGACGATCACTAAACAGGTCGGATAGGACCATCTTTTCCGCATAGGGTTGTGACAAGGGAACGTTGTAGTTGATCCGCACCTGGCGCTTCAATTCTGAATAGTCCAGCGATGCGTCAGCACTATGCCCATACTTGTTTACAAATCGTCGTTCTACACCGAGTCTGCCGCGTACACCAAGATCCGTCGAATAACCGATGCCGGCGGAGTAGCGATCACGCTTGCGACGTTGCAGGACGATGGCCACAGGCACTTCGCCATTCGCACGTTGATCAAGCACGGGAGTCACCTGGATGCTGGCAAAGTAATCTGTTGCCGAAAAGTGCCTGTGCAGGGTCTGCAGGTCATCATTATTGAAGGGATCGCCCTGCGCAATATTGAAGAAGCGCAGTAAAAATTCTGGATAGAAGTAATCCTCTTCAATGCGGATTTCACCGTAACGAAAGCGCGTACCGGTTTGGTAGTGGATCAGAATATCTGCCTGTTGAGCCTTCAGGTCTATGTTGATCTGGCGACTGCTTATTTTCCCGTCGAAGAAACCATTGTTCCTGGCCGTGCGCTGCAGGTCGGTAATCGCATCCTCGTAATACTTGTCAACAAGTATGTCCTCGGTCTTTAGTGGAAAATCTGATTGCCATTTTTTAAATGCATCGAACTCTGCACCATCACCGGATATTTCCAGTTGCACCGTGCCAACTTTGACCGGGTCCCCTTTATCTACGTGAAAGCGAAACGTCCGTTGACCTTCATCATCTTCAATATGGGGTGTGATGACGGCAGAGTAATAGCCATTGGCTTTCATGGCATTTTCGATTTGCGTCACCGCCTGGCGTACTCTGCGGTTCAGTGATCTGGGCGTTGATGCTGACGCAAGTGAGTTGGCAACGGTTATGTTGGTAGTGGCCTGCTCCAGCAGGCTTCCCTCAATGCCGGTAATCGTGATATCTGCTTTCACTTGCCCGAACGCGGCGGGCGTGTGTAATCCCATCAGCACAATCAGTATGAGCAATGAAATTCCGTGAATCATGAAGTCAATCTGCTATTGCTCATTGGTGATTTCACCAGACAATTCTTTACTGTTTTTATCGGGTACTCGCCCATGCGTCCAGATCATGCAAGTGGTGTGGAATATTCTGTGACATGCTCGATTTCTTTGTTAAGCAGGGTGTGTCCCCGTTGGCTTAATTCCCATGTGATGCCCGTATTGACTACAGGAATATCAGTATGATTCAGGGTATGTTGATTGTCGAATGAAACCGGCAGTCTAATCCAATCAAATATAGATATTCTCTGGACGTGCAATAGGCAGTAGCGGTCTAATGGGAGAAAGTATTTCGCCCCGGATCGTTTGGTGTATTTTACAATTGGATTCGAGGGTATCCATTTGATTGAAAGGTGTGCCGTGAAGAAAATTTTCTTAGCACGATTAGCTTTAATATCAGCAGTCCTCCTTATCGCCAGTTGTGCCAGCAAACCACGCCAATTGATGCCCACGCCGCTTATTTACCAGGACCCAGGCGCCGTCTCAGCAGTTGTGCAGCATGAAGAATCGCTGAGAAGCAGTACCGACGTCGATTTATTCTACATTACCAACCGCGCTAAGGAGTCGGATCCAGAGAGCGTGCTGCCTTATGGCCAGAGCAGGTCTTCGTCCGTCGCCTTTGGATCGGCCCGCGTGCAAATCGGCCCGGATATTTCGTGGGAAAGCCTGGAAAGTGAGAGTCGACGGTCGGTGCGGACACGTGACCTTGACCTGTCGCTTGGCAAGGTGAAGGAGATCGGCCGTTTTCCAGCAGAGCCATACAACGTGGAAGTGCGAGCAGATGGCCTATATCGTAGTGCTGCAGATATGCGCGTGCACTATGAGGCAAAGGATATGTTCCAGGCAGAGCTTGAAAAGCGCCTGGCACGTTCTAAGACCAAGGATGTCATAGTCTACGTTCACGGATTCAATGAAACCTTTGCCACTGCTGCATATACAGCCGCCGAGCTGTGCCATTTTCTTGGCAGAGAGTCGGTTTGTGCCTTATACACATGGCCAGCATCGAGCACAGGAAATTTCCTGACCTCCTACACAAGTACCACGGAGTCGGCGCGATATGCGGAGGACCATCTAAGGAAGATGTTACGCGTGCTTGCATCGACGCCCGGGTTAAACGGTGTGCATTTACTCGCACATAGTCGCGGCGCTGCAGTTTTGATGAGTACCTTGCGCGGCCTGTTCATAGAGTCCGTAGCCGCTGGGAAAGAGCCCATCAACACCTTGCACATCGACAACCTCGTGCTGTTCTCACCTGACATCGACTATGATCTCTTCGCTCAGGACATTACGGCAGGATTATCCGATCCGGACATGTACTCGGTTTGGCCCAGTGAACGATTGCCGCGCGCTCTACGTGGAAGATTTACTGTCTACTCTTCACCCCATGATCGTGCCCTGCTCGTCTCGCAATTCCTCTTCCGCAGCACAATGCGAATTGGTAACGTACGTACTGAAAACATCTCTGAAGCGGTGCAACGTTACCTTGAGCCATTCGACAGATTAGATATTATTATCTATCAGGGTGATCGCACCGACGCCTTTGGCCATTCCTACTTTACCAGCAATCCACGCGTGAGCTCGGATGTCATCCAACTGCTTCGTTTTGGCAAGAAACTGGGAGATCAAGGCCGTGATCTAACTAAAGTAGGCCCAATTGTCTGGAAGTTTCCAACAGTCGAGAAATAATCACACATTGCAGATGCGTGTGATATAAATGTATCCGTGATCAATCAAGGCAGCTTGCTTCATTCTCACTACTAGGCGGGTGTGGCAATGCTCACACTAAGTGACTATCACGACGACAGCCTAGCTCTAGCAAGTCGCAGTCACGCTGAGTGTTGGAAGAAAAGAATTCCACCTGAAAACCAGGGTGGGGGTCGAGTGATTTAAGGAGAACGTCATGCCTTTCGATACCAATGTCTTCTACCTGATCGACCATAGGCTGATCGCTCTCGTGATGGTCGCATTGCTGCTGGTGGCAAGTGAAATCGGGCGCCGACTGGGACTATCCCGACAAGATGCGTCTGATTCCCACCGTGCATTGATGACCGGGATTGGCGGGGCGATACTCGGCTTTCTGGGTCTTCTCCTTGGCTTCTCCCTCTCGATGGCAATTTCACGTTGGGACGATCGTCGGGACATTATCGTTCAGGAGGCGTATGCGGTTGGAACGCTCTCGTTGCGAGCTGGGCTACTTGAGGACCCTCTTCGCAAGCAACTGCGGGATTCACTGATTACGTATAGCCAAGCTCGCGTTGCTCTAGGCGGGTCTCGCGAACAACCTGACCTCCTGCGCGAGGCGCGTAGCCAGAGCGAAGACCTCCACGTCGTGATATGGTCAATTGTCGAACAAGCGAAAGTGCCCTCCACAACAAACGCGACCTTGGCATCACTGATCAACTCGGCGAATGAGGTGATTGACCTTCACGAGTTGCGACTCGCGTCGCTCCAGAACCATCTACCCTCTGCCCTGTTCTACTTGTTACTGACCTTGGCAGCACTTTCTGTTGGCTTCCTTGCGTGGGGTTTCGGTGCCGTAGGGCATCGTGGACGAACTCCCATAATACTGCTTGCGATCCTTATTGGTACCATGATTCTTCTGATAATGGACGTGAATCGGCCGCAACGGGGGATGATCGTGGTTGGTGTTGCATCATTGGAACGGGCTGAGAATAGCATCCCGACTCCAATGCCTTGATACTTCCATGACCTCTTGTTCTACTTAGTTGCTAACCCTAAAAACCAGCCACGCGTTTATCCAGGGATATCTGATAGTCAGGGCCTAATAGCATACAGAGTTTGGATTCATAGTCGTGGAGCTGATTGTTCCTGAAGAATAAGTGCCCGATTCTCTTCATGCTCGCCAGGCAATTGGTGTTTTCGATTGAACCTCGTTGCCAGGCAGCCCAAGGATTATAGAAGCACATCTTGAGTACGTGCCTGCCCTCCATTCAGCACCCGTTAAGGCGCTGCACAGTATTGTTAATCACAACGATGACTAACAAGCTGGAGATACATCATGAAGAGAAAATCACTACTTAAGACAGCAATTTCGGTTGTGGCACTGGCACTGGCAGTTTCAGTTCCTGCGATTGCAGAAGCAGACCGCGGGTATGGCGGCAAGCATGCACACAAGGCCCAGAAACATCACAAGCACCACTATGATGGCCATCATCGCGGATACAAGCGCGGGCATGCCTACGGCCATTACAAGCACAAGCATCATCGGCCACACCATCGGCATGGTCACTATCGGGCCAATTACTATTACCCGGCCTACCAGCCGATCATGGGATTCATGTACTACCTGGACCAGAAGGACACTTACTATGATCGTTACGGGTATAACTAGGGATTGCTACCAGAGCCCTGGTAGGGTCGTTCTACTGTAGCCCCTGGGCAGCACGGGTCCGCCTGCTCCATCAGGTGCATGGAGCAGGCGTTGCAGCACCACGGTCACCCCATCGTCCAGGTCGGTTACAGCGATGGGCAGGCCATCGATTTCAGCAGGATCTATTTTGGGCAGCGTAGCGCCGAAATCGCCGAGAATATCCGAGGCATGGCCTGCAACATAGCTGCCAAACGAGAGCATGGACTCGAGCACCTGGTAATCGGCATCCGGTAGCTTGAGCGCATCCCTGCGGGCCACGCACATGACCGTGTTCAGTTGATCGTTTCTGAAGACGCGCACGACATTGCAGGCGTGTCCGCTCACATTGCGCATCTCAGATGTCCGGACTACACGTGACCTGGATTGATCGGCAGGTTTCACCAGGCCCTGCAAACCGATGCTCTCCAGCATACCGGCGATTTGCTGCTGCTGTTCCGGTGTCGTATTGCCGGAAATGGTTTCGCGTACCCCGGCAGCCTGCTCCGCCAGGCTCTTAATCGTTGTCCTGTCCAGTTCAGAATAGGTGCGATCCGCGTGTTCAATCAGGAAGACATTATCCTTTCTGCTGTCATACAGCAGTTCGGTGCCGGATGGATCGTCCTGGTTCTGCAGAGAGACGCGCCCGCCGCCAATATACGCAGCCTGGGTGTAGCGTCCCTGCGCATCGGTAACTCTGAACTCTGCCAGCGTTGCAGCATGCCCCGGGCTGGACAGCAGCGCTGACAGAAAGACGGGTACGGCCAATTTTCCGAAAGCTTTCATAAAACGTTGATATGCCTCAATGCCGGTCGATTGTATTGACGTTATGGTATCTGAAATTGCCGGTGGAATGACACTGGAGTACATTAATCTTTCCGTGGCCGGCCGCAGCAGACACAGGAACGAAAAATGAAAGCCTTATCCAGCCTGATAATTTCCGCCATGCTGATGTCTCCCCTGTCATCCCTCGCCGATGACACGCCGGATGCCAGGACCATCATTCGCGACGCTATTGATCATTTCCGCGGCCTGACCTCCTATTCAGAAATGTCCATGACCATCCATCGACCCGACTGGGAGCGCAAGATGTCCATGAAAGGCTGGTCGTCGGGCAGCAAGAAAACCCTGGTGCGCGTGACGGCCCCTGCCCGCGATGCCGGCAATGCAACGCTGGTTCTCGATGACAACAAGGTGTGGAGCTACGCGCCCAAGATCAATCGCGTCATCCGCATACCATCGAGCATGATGAGCCAGAGCTGGATGGGTTCGGATTTCTCCAACAAGGACATCTCCCGTACCGATGAAATCGTCGACAGCTACGATCACAAGACGGTGCGTATCGAAGAACACGAAGGCCACAAGGTGTATGTCATCGAATCGGTACCTCACGAAGATGCCGCGATTGTCTGGGGGAAGGAGATCAGCCATGTGCGCGATGATTACGTCGAACTTGAGCACCATTTCCTGGACCAGGACATGCAAACGGTAAAAGTCCTGAAAACCCTGGACATTAAGTCCATGGGCGGTCGCATGCTGGCGGCCCGGCAACGTATGAACATGCTGGAAAAAGAGGGAGAGTGGACGGAATTCAGCATCCAGAAAATAGACTTCGACCTGGAGATACCCGATCACCTGTTCACATTGTCCAACCTTAGGAATCCAAGGGATTGACCAGCACGACCACCACCCTCGCCTGGCGTAATATCTGGCGCCACCCACGCCGCACGCTACTGACCATCGGCGCCATGGTGTTTGCCGATATGCTGTTGATCTTCATGCTCGGGCTTCAGTTTGGCCAGTACCGCATGATGATCGACAACACGCTGCGCGCTTTCCCCGGGCAGATGAAGATTCAGGCAGCGGGTTACAAGGATGAACCATAGATGCATCGGTCTATACCCGATGCAGACGTGTTAGCCCGGACATTTCGCGATGCAACACAGATGGATGCCGTCTCAGTGCGCGGCTATGGCTTTGCGCTTGTCTCGTCCGAACAGCGCACCATCGGCGCACAGATCACCGGCGTTGATCCACACCATGAGCAATATGTCTCGACGATTCCCGGGCTGATCAAGCAGGGCCGCTACCTCGGGAGCTCCACGGCCAATGAACTCGTCGTCGGGAGCACCCTGGCGCGCAACCTCAAGATCACGACAGGAGACGAACTGACGCTGCTCGGTAGTGGCAAGGATGGTTCAATCGCCGCAACCGTGGCGCCTGTGGCCGGCATTTTCGAATCCGGCAAC
Organism: Arenicellales bacterium; assembly: GCA_029287965.1. Taxonomy (GTDB): domain Bacteria; phylum Pseudomonadota; class Gammaproteobacteria; order BMS3Bbin11; family BMS3Bbin11; genus JARFQC01. Next base: position 392 of record JARFQC010000063.1, on the reverse strand, counting down.
CGCGACCTGGACAGGCAGATGCTGAGCATGCCGATTGACACCTTCCGCGACGTGTACAGCATGCACGGCGATGCGCACAGCATCGTCATTGGAGGCAGTCGCGATAACGCCGACCAGATCACCGCCGCCGCGGGTGAAGCGATCAGAGAAAATGACGGGCTGGTACTGCTTGGTTGGGAAGAACTCCTGCCAGGCCTTAAACAGGCCATCCAGGCCGATTTCACCAGTGCCTGGTTCATGTATGCAGTACTGATCGTACTGGTGGCCTTCAGCATGCTGAACACCATGCTCATGTCGGTTCTCGAGCGCACCCACGAATTCGGCATTCTGCTCGCCCTTGGCGTACGTCATGGCAAGCTGGGCAGGATGATTATCACCGAGTCCACCGTCCT
>JARFQC010000042.1 GCA_029287965.1 Arenicellales bacterium | reverse complement strand
TGCGAATCCTGCACAGTTCCATGCATCGAACGGCGAAGGCTACCAGTTCCTGGCTGACACGATCATTGAGCTGGACACGCTGAACCCGCAGATTGCATCCGGCCTGCTGACGCCGTTGACGCGCTGGCATCGTCATGAGCCGAACAGGCAGTCACTGATGAAACAGCAACTCGAACGCATCCTGACCGATCACTCGCCATCCAGGGATGTATACGAGATTGTTACCAAGACATTGAAATAACACATTAGTTGCAGGAGCGGCGGCCCCGCCGCGATTCCGAAGCAGTAAATATATTCGCGGCGGGACCGCCGCTCCTGCAGGTTATAAGGACAATGCTAGTAGTGCGGCGGCAGCTCATGTCCGCCCTGGCCGGCAGCGGTGGAGTCTTTCAAGTCCTGCACCACTTCCCTGAGCCGTCCCACCTCCTCCTTGAGCCGGTCCAGTTCCAGCTGCTGACGTGTGACAATGGCATTGAGCTGATCAATGGTATCGTCCTGGTGAGTCATCCTGATCTGCAGGTCGGCAATGGCTTCGTTCATGGTTATCTGTTCGTGGGTTGCTGGATTTTTCATTATCGTCGTCCTTGATTGCAGTAGCAAAAAAAGACCTTGCGTTGACAGCCGCACCGCTCACGCACATCATGCCGATATGCGATTTATCCTGTCATTGTTGTGGCTTGTGACCCCGCTCTCTTCGCTGGCGGACACCGGCCCTGTTGAAAACCGCTGGGGTATGACCTTTCTGGCCATACCTTCAGGCCAGTTCATCATGGGTACCCGGGACATCGATGCTGCCACAATGGAGCACCCCAGCGGCGATGCCAGCCAAATCAGGGATGAAACACCGCCGCATCCTGTCAATATCAGTGCATTCCATCTTGGGCGTACCGAAGTCACCCAGCAACAGTGGCTGGCTGTCATGGACACGCGTCCCGGGCCTGAAGCGAACTGGCAGCGTGAGGACTGGCAGAAGCTGCCGGTCGTTACGGTGTCCTGGCATCGCGTCATGGATTTCATCAATGCGTTGAACAAACAGGATTCAGCGTATGACTACCGCCTACCTACTGAAGCGGAATGGGAATATGCGGCACGCGGTGGTCGTGATGGTCTGCGGCCTTTCGATATAGACAAGCTCGATGAATATGCCTGGACCATAAGCAACTCGGGTGACAGCCTGCAAGCGGTCGCTACACGCAGGGAAATCCTTTTGGCATTCACGACCTGTATGGCAATGCATGGGAATGGACACAGGACTGGTACGCACCGGACTACTACTCGAACTCACCGGCAGATAATCCGCAAGGTCCGCCAAACGGCATCAAGCGTGTCAGGCGGGGAGGTTCTTTCCACTGTCCGGTTCACCTCGTGAGGCCCGGCTATCGTGCCCCGGAGCTACCTGACAAGCGTTATTCCGTGCTGGGCTTCCGCCTGGTGGCGGAACCGAAAAAAAACTAGGCCACTGTTTATTTACACCCTGAAAATCACCACCCACCCGTCAGGGTATTGTCAAGCCGGCATCGGCTATAATCCGCGTTTTCCTGTTTACTTCTTACAACAATGACGTCTACCGACCCCTTCAATCTTGATGGCTTGAACTTCAACACCCTGCAGTCCGCTGAAGGGCTGGAGCAACTCGACCGGGTATTTCTCGAAGCATTACGCGACGACGATGCCGACTTGCACGAGAGACTGCTCCGCTACCGCAATGGTGTCGACAAGCTCACGGGCATTCCACTCAGTGAATTTCTGCTGGAAGTAGCACCCCGGACCGAACAGTTCATAGGCAGGCTGTTCGCTATCGAAGACAGCATCACCGCGCAGAAGCAAAAGGTCGACGATGAAAGCGTAATACACCTGTTCAAGAAACAGTTTGTGCAACGCCGCTCGCGTCGCTACCGCGGTGAAATGGAATTTTCATTTGAACAACTGGACGTGTGGCTGGACGCACAGCTCGCAAGTGGTGAACCGGACAGGGAACTCGCGATCAGCCGATATGCAGCATCCCTGCTCGACGACAAGGATGCCAATGAAGACGCCATAACACGCATCACCCAGTGGTGCATCCATATCCGCAAGCATGGCAAGGCACCTGACATCCTCGATAACTGGGTCAGCTTTCAACTGCCAGAACTGATTGATTATGCCAACCTGATACCGCTTCAGGATGTCGATAACGACCCGAGCGGCCGCATGCAAAGCGACCCGGGGCAGTTTGTCAAACGCGATGGTTTCACACTGACCGATGGACGCATGAATAATCGCCAGGTCATGGGTGAGATCAATTACTGCATCTACTGCCATGACCACGACGGTGACTTTTGCTCGCGCGGCTTCCCTGAAAACAAGAAAGACCCCGAGTCGGACTTCCGCGTCAATCCACTGGGTGAAACACTGACCGGCTGCCCGTTGGGTGAAAAGGTTTCCGAAATGCATCTGCTGAAGCGGGACGGCCTGCCGGTCGCAGCACTGGCTATGGCCATGCGCGACAACCCGATGCTACCGGCTACCGGTCACCGCATCTGCAATGACTGCATGAAAGCCTGCGTCTATCAGAAGCAGGATCCGGTCAATATTCCGGAAGTGGAAACAGGCATCCTGACCGACGTGCTCGAACTGCCCTATGGCGTCGAGATCTACCTGCTGCTGGTGCGCTGGAATCCGTTGCGTCGAAAACAGTTTCTACCGAAACCCGGCAACAACCGCAGGGTACTGGTCGTCGGCCTGGGGCCTGCCGGCTTTACCATGACTCATCACCTGAGCATGGAAGGATGCGAGGTGGCGGGAATCGACGGCCTGAAACTGGAACCGCTGGACGACTGGTTGCTTAGCCAGCCGGTAAAAGACTACTCCGACCTGGTTGAATCACTGGATGACCGCATTATGACCGGATTCGGCGGGGTCGCTGAATACGGCATCACCGTCCGCTGGGACAAGAACTTCCTCAAGCTCATATACATCAGTCTGGCCCGGCGCAGTAATGTCACCCTCAACGGCGGTGTTCGCTTCGGCGGCACCCTGAATGTAGAGGATGCCTGGTCGCTTGGATTCGATCACATCTGTATCGCCAACGGCGCCGGCCTGCCACGGGTCATACCGATGGGTAACAGCCTGGCACGCGGCATGCGCCAGGCCAACGATTTCCTGATGTCACTGCAGTTGACCGGGGCAGCCAAGTTCAGCAGCCTGGCTAACCTGCAGGTCAGGCTTCCCGCCGTCGTCATCGGCGGCGGTCTGACCGCCGTCGATACCGCTACCGAACTGCAAGCCTACTACGTGCGCCAGGTCGAGAAGACCCTGCAGCGTTATGAACCGCTGCGTGAGGCCATCGGCGAAGACGCGATACTGGCCGGCCTGGATGACGAAAACCGATCCATCCTCGCCACCTTCCTGGAACACGGGAAGGAAGTCCGTGACGAGCGTGCAGCGGCAGCAGCCGAAGCCAGGGAAGCCGATTTCGTCCCGTTGCTGCGCAAGTGGGGCGGCGTGACACTCGCCTACCGCCGGGGCCTGAACGAATCCCCCGCCTACCTGCGCAATCACGAAGAAGTCATCAAGGCGATGCAGGAAGGCATTTACTATGCCGAAGGGGTCGAACCGCTGGAGGCGACGCTCGACGAGTACGGGCACGTTGAAGGCCTGCGGTGCAGGCTGAAAGAAAACCGCGACGGACGCTGGCTGGCCAGCAGCGAAGAAGTCATCCTGCCCGCACGGGCCATTATGGTCGCCGCCGGTGCATCTCCCAACACGATCTATGAAACAGAATACCCGGGCACCTTCCGCATGGAAGACGATCACTTTCTGCCGCACATCTGTCACCCTGATGGCGCCCAGCCGGTTGCCGTTGCCGACCATTGCAAGGCACATGAATTCGGTCCCTTCACGTCCTATGCCTACCAGGACCGGCGCATCAGCTACATCGGTGATACGCACCCGGTCTTTCATGGCAGCGTAGTCAAGGCCATTGCCTCGAGCCAGCGCACCTATCCCGACATCATGCGCCTGCTGGACCAGCAGCCGGAGGACCCGTATCAATCGGATGTAGAATTTCTCCCGTCACTAAACCAGCAGCTCACGGCGACCGTCGACCGTATCGATACATCGCATCCGGCAGTGGTTGAACTATGGATTCGTGCACCACTGGCGGCGAAGAACTACCGGACCGGACAGTTCTTCCGCCTGCAGACCTTTGAGAAACACAGCCCGGTCATCGCCGGCACACGTATGCAGATACCGTTGCAGACCGTCAGCGGCGCCGGTGTCAGCGGAGACTGCATACGTCTGCTGCTGCTGCGCTTCGGTCCCAATGCACGCCTTGCGGAAACACTGCAGCCCGGCAGCCCCGTGGTACTTATGGGACCAACGGGCGCCCCTGCCGAACTGGGTGCGCAGCGCACCGTAATGGTGATCGCAGGCGCCTGGGGGGCGGCCGTTATGCTGGACCTGGGCAAGGCCCTGCGCTCGGCCGGTAACCGGGTACTGATGTTCGCCTCGTTCCGGCACCGCGATGACATCTATTTCAAGCAACAGCTGGAAGATGCAGCGGACCAGATCGTCTGGTCCAGTGCTATGGGCGATCCCATCACCTGTTCACGGGAGCAGGATGCCAGTGTCCAGGAACCTGATGTCATCAAGCTGATCAAGGATTACGCTGCCGGCAACGTAGGCGACAGACAGCAAAAGCGGATCGCGCTGGACGAAGTCGATGAAATCATGATCATGGGATCCACCGGCCTGCTGAAGGGCATGCAGAAGTCACTCGGCACAGACCTGAAGTCCGTGTTCAAAAACGACGTTACTGCAACGGGTACAGTGGGCAGCCCGATGCAATGTATGATGAAAGGCGTCTGCGGCCAATGCCTGCAATGGCAGATTGACCCGGAATCCGGCAAGCG
>JARFQC010000158.1 GCA_029287965.1 Arenicellales bacterium | reverse complement strand
TTGATCTGCATCGGCGGGCAGGGCGGGAAGCATGCGCCGCAGCAGATACATTTCTTTTCGTCGACTTCCAGGGATGGCTTGCCGTCAACCATGGCAGGGCGGATAGCAGCTACCGGGCAACGGGCGACAACGGAAGGTCGTTCGCAAACGTTGCCGACCTGGGTATGGTCGATACGCGGTGGCTTTGTGTGCTGTACGTTGATCGCGATATCACCCTGGCCGCCGCAGTTGATCTGGCAGCATGATGTAGTGATATGCACACGGTTCGGCATGTTGCATGCCTTAAATTCGTCGATCAGCTCGTCCATCATGGACTTCACAACACCGGATGCGTCAGTACCCGGGATGTCACAGTGCAGCCAGCCCTGTGTATGTGACAGGCTGGTAACAGAGTTAGCTGTACCGCCTACGATAAAGCCTGCTTCTTCGATTGCGTCGATGAGCGGTTGTACTTTCGCTTCATCGTCAACGACATATTCGACGTTTGAACGAATTGTGAAGTGGATGAAGCCGTCCGCGTACTTGTCACCGATGTCGCAGAGTATGCGCAGGGTGAATACGTCCAGGATACGCTGTGTTGCACACTTGATGGTCCAGATTTCGTCACCGCTGTGTGCTACGTGCTGCAAAACACCTGGTTGCGGATGAGTGTGGTAACTCCACAGACCATAGTTTTTACGCATTACGGGATGCATGTACTGGAAGCCGTCTGGGCAACCGGATTCAATTGGACTACGCATATCTTGCGCCATGTCTCTATCTCCTGATAATTCTAAACTTTTCTGAAAGCGGGTCCGTCAGTCAGACTGTCCGGACCCGGCGATGAGTATGCCGATCAGGCGCTTGCTGCGGCTTCTTCAGCCTTGCGCTCGAACCACTTGATGGCTTCGTCGTTCCATCCGTCCATCCGGACATAAGAACTCTGACGCGGCAGGGAGACCATGTTCGGGTCTACTTCGACACCAATGCCTTCGAGGAAGTTGACCAGGCCGATACGCTCGATCATTTCACCGCAGCGCTCGTGCTCAAGGCCATTTTCAGCCCAGAAGTCGATGATTTCTTCAGCCAGTTCGACCAGTTCTTCGTAGTCGTCCATGGTTTCGAGTTTCTTGAACGGAATAAGAACCGTACCCATCAGGTCACCGATCTTGAGTGTGCGTTTGCCGCCCACCAGGATGGTCACACCGCGATCGTCACCAGGTGACAGTGCCTTATTCATTACGTTCAGGCAGTGCATGCAACGTACGCAGTTCTTGTTGTCGATGGTCAGGGTGTTGTCATCGTTCAGAGTCATTGCATCGCTAGGGCAGCGAGTCGTTACGTTGTCAATAACGTACTGACGGCCTTTTGCTTCAACGAATGCCTTGACTTCTTCCTGGTCGACTTTCATGTCGTCGCGCCAGGTGCCGATGATGGCAAAGTCAGAACGCTCGATTGCATTCTGGCAGTCGTTCGGACAACCGGAGACTTTGAACTTGAATTTATAAGGCAGTGCAGGACGGTGAACGTCGTCAGTGAAGTTGTTCAGCAGATGGCGGTGAATGGCGTGCTCGTTACAGCAGGACTGTTCGCAACGCGCAGCGCCGATGCATGACATGCCAGTACGTACGCACGGGCCGGCACCACCGAGGTCCCAGCCGTATTCATTAATGTCATCGAAGAAGTGCTGGGTGTTTTCGGTAGTAGTACCGATGAACATGATGTTACCGGTCTGACCATGGAAGGTTACCAGGCCTGAACCGTATTTCTCCCAGCTGTCACCCAGCTGACGCAGCATGTCAGTGGTGTAGTAGTTGCCAGCAGGTGGCTGTACGCGCAGGGTGTGGAACTCTTTTGATTCTACGAACTGATCGCCGACTTCTGAGAAGCGGGGGATGATGCCGCCACCGTAACCGAAGACGCTTACCGTGCCGCCTTTCCAGTAGCCCTTACGTGTTTCATATGAGTGTTCGAGCTGGCCGAGAAGGCTGTTTGCCATGCCGCGGATCGTCTCATTTTCATGATCGTCGCGAAGACGTTTGAAGCCGCTAATGAAGCTCGGCCATGGGCCGTTCTCCAGTTCATCCAGCATTGGTGTATCAAAGTGTTTATTGTCAGCCATTTACGATCTCCTTCGTAATCGGATACTGTTTTCAATCAAGCCTGTTTACTACTTTATTGCTATCAAACTTTTACGTGGGCGAATTCTAGTGTCCGCGCCCTATGGTGAGAACCCTCCATTAGGGGGAGGTAATGCAGGCGGGGGTATTACTTTAGGGATATATGTTTTTTTCATCTTATTTTAATGTTATTTGGGTAATTAACCGGGTAAGTAACTGAAAAATATCTAAAAATACCAGAATAGATATCACTAATGCCATAATAAATAACTGAGCAAATATATCAGATAATCACCAGGCATGAGATGTTTTATCCAGGTTCACGGAGACTGCAGTATGATTTCCGTGTGTTTGTGTGAATCTTGCATCGTTACAATACTGCCCCATATATATTAATTAGTGATTAAAAACAGGAGTACCGGAATGCTGTGGTTGAGTGAAGTACTGCTTCAACATCATGAACTTACGACTTTTGAGGAATTAACCGACGTTATTCGCGACAAGGCCGGTACAGGTGAAATGTTTTTCAGAATGGACGTACGACCGCCGTACCAGGACACTCCTGAAAACTGGGAAGAGCAGCTCGAGTCCGCCTTTACGAGTGTACGCAGGTAACAATAATGTATTGGACAGAAGACGCTGACAACACAGAAGTCTACCAGGTGCCCGAGGATGTACTGGACATCGTATTCAAAATAGACTGCAAGCAACTGCCAAATGATCATGCCTGGCCTTTGAGCCAGACATTGCAGGCGGCATTGCCATGGTTATCTGACGCGCCCGGAGCTGGCATCCATCTTATCCATGGCGCCGGGTCGCAGAACGGCTGGATGCGCCCTGAAGGCCCCGACGACCTGATACACCTGAGCAAGAGGGCACGCATGACACTGCGCATGCCGGCCGAGCGTGTAGACGATGTCTTGTCATTGCAGGGAAGGGTTCTGGAATTTGATGCGTATCGTATAGGTCTGGGTAAAGCGTCGGTCAAACCGCTGAGCACTTACGAAGTGCAATTCTCGCGCAACGTTGTCTGTGACAGCGATATGGAAGAAGAGCGTTTCCTCGAAATGGCTGTCGAGGAGATACGCAAGCTGGAAATCAAGCCGCGCAAGCTGATGTCAGGCATGGTGCAGGAATTACGCAGCCCTGCAGGCCCGGTATTCACACGCAGCCTGATGATAGCTGACCTGGAACCGCAGGAGGCCGTCGTCCTGCAGGAAAACGGCCTGGGGCCGGACAGGCTGCTCGGTTGCGGCTTGTTAGTGCCGCATAAAGGGATCAAGTCGGCAAAGGAAAGTTGAATATATCAATAAGGTTAGTTGCTGAGGTACACTAACCCCTTTGGGATATATCGCCATGCCGGCATCATGGTTATGATTCGGCACCGAATTAGAACAGACATTTTTACTCAATGGAGACAATCTAATGAGCACGAAGCAGGAAAAAATCCAGAAATTGCTGGAAATGCAGAAAAAATTCATTGAAAACGAACACGCTAACGGCTTTGACGCCGGTGACTACTACACCCCTGAAGCTGGAAGCGTTCTGGACGGATACATCGACACATACAACGATATTGCGCTCGACGTCATGGAAGATGCACACAAGGAGCGTGGCTCACAGCGTTGATATACGTTTAAGTTTTATTGAAAGGCCGCACTAGCGGCCTTTTTTATTGCCTCTAGTTCGTCGCGTTTTCAAATAATTTACGTAAGCGGGGATAGATACAGTGGACGTCTAGATGTCGGCCCACATGCGAACCAGGTTGATGTAACTGTTGCTTACTTTTAACGTTGCGTTGCTGTCAGGGTTGTTTCTGAGTAATTCATCCCGGGCCAGGCTCAGGTTATAGAGCAGTTCTCTCTGTGCCGGATCGCGAATCATGCTTTGTGCCCAGGTGACAGCAACGAGTCGAACGCCATCCGTTACCTCGGCAACCTGGTGCAGGCTGCCTGAAGGATAGAGTATTGCATCGCCAGCAGGCAGTTTCTCTTTGACCTCGCCATACGTCGTGGTAATGCTTAGCTCGCCGCCTTCGTATTCATCCGGGTCATTCAGAAACACGGTGATGGAAACATCGGTTCTATAGCGGTCGCCCACGCCCATGATGGGATCGTCGATATGGGTTCCATAGCGTTTACCGGGTGTGTAACGGGCATAGAATGGAGCAGCGACCCGGGTTGCCAGAACCCCGTACTGATAAATTGGGTGGCTGACGAGCCTGCCCATGATGATATTGTTGAGCCGGGCCGTATCGGGATTGTCCGGGGCAAGCTCTTCGTTATTCTTGACGCTAACTGCTTCGTTGCCTGCCGACTCACGGCCGTCACGGTAGTCCGACCGGTCAAGAATTTCCCTGACCGTGCTGATCTGACTCGATGGTATCAGGCCGTTGATACGTAGTAGCATACTGACCCCTGTCTAAACACTAGAATTGCCGATCATGATACTTAAAGTTTTTCTTGAAGACCAAGTTTACCCGGTCGAAATACCTGACTATATCGTTAACGATGCGGAAGAATTTTTCCGCATCCTCGATGCCGACATGAACAAGGGTTGGCAGATGAGTCATATATGGGTTGAAAACCCGGGCACCATGCAGCGTTGCCAGATCGTTGCCGACAAGCTGCTTACTGCATTGCAGAACGATGATCAGAAAACGGGTGTGATGATGTCGGCCTACATTCTTAACCGCATGCCGGGCTCAAGCGAAGTGCACCTGTCAACCAGCGGTGATATGAACGAGCATGTAATTTCAAACTAGCCCAGTCTGTTCAATGAGTTGGCATGTCTATATCGTTAAATGCGCTGATGGCAGTCTTTATACCGGAATTGCATTAGAGGTTGAGGAACGAATCAAAACCCATAACTCCGGTAAAGGGGCGAAGTACACCCGATCTAGACTGCCTGTGCGCCTTGTGTATAGGGAGTATGTGGGTGACAAGGGCGATGCCCTGAGGCGTGAGCTGGACATTAAGAAACTAACCCCCAAAGCCAAACACCAGTTGATTGCTCATCACGAGATAAAATGTGATTAAAGATTATTCGGAACTCAGCCACGGCAATCTGATCGCCTAGCTACTTAAACCACTGCCTGTACGTGAATACCTAGGCAAAGACTATCCAGGTCGTGGCAATGTATTTAACGCCATGCTGCACTGTTGCTGCCCGGTGTTCATGGGTCCAGAACGGTGGAAACAGTACCAGCTTGCCCTGTTCAGGTTTGATGCTTACGTCCTGGTAGAGAAACTCCGTCTCACCGCCCGGTCCCTGTACGTCGTTGAGGTACCAGATCGCAACAAGTTGTCGCTGGCTGAACTCATGGCTCCCTCCATCGATGTGCCAGTGGTAGTACTCGCCCGGTACATAGCGCTGCACGTTGTAACCCATGTCCTTGAAGGGGCCTTTGAAGTAGGTGAACTTCTCTCGAAACTCCATCACGGCTCTACCGAGCGACTGGAACAAGGCCCGATCGACATCCTTCCAATGCGGTTTGCCACTGACGACAAGGTCCGTGGTCTTCTTGATGCCACTGTCTTCATTCACCGTCTGGCCTATACGGCCCGGGTACTGTTCATCGGTGGTCTTTTCAAAACGCGTAATCACGTCCTGGCAGAACGAAGCGGGCAGGGCATCATTTTTTTCGAAAATGAACGTATTCGGTTTAACTTCACTGATGGATCTCAGTGTCGCTGCTGTGCTGGCTGGTTCCATGTACTGCGGCCTTTAGTTGGCGAGTTAAGTTTACAGGGCGTTGGCTTCTATCAGCGATTCGAATTCATCAAGCCGGTCTGTGCCAGCGGTTTTGTAGATTTCAATCGCTCGGTTAGCGATATTACACCAGTGCTCCTCACCTTTTGCAGAGATGTCATGCAGATATGCCATTGATCCTGAGCTGTGCCAGTCATCATAGGCCGCGCGCAGTGACGGAAAAATAGAATGCCGCATATTAGTTAGTGTGGCGATGTAAAAATGCAGCCTGGCAGGGTCATCAGTTTCTATCAGGTCTGGCAAGGTTGACAGGCAGTCGGCCAGATTGTCGCGGATGGCCCTGAGCATCAGCTCCAGGGCTGTTCCCTGGACGTCGCTAAGCAGACCAGCCCAGGAGGTTGCACCGATCATCGCGCCGGCCTTGATCTCGCCGATTTCATGACACACCAGGGTTTGCAGTTCCTTGTCGCACATATTCTGCAGACTTGCTTCCAGGTTGTTTTTAAAATCGTAGCATTCAATCGCACGCACAAGGGGCGATCGAGACTTATTCCACAGGCTCTCTTCGACTTTTTCCCAAATAGTGCGGCGCAGCGATTCTGACCTGATGAATATATTGCGGCCCTGGCTGAGTGCCGGTGGCGCGCTAAGTTCACGTGCCAGCTCCCGACCGCTGATCAGTATCTGGTAGTCATCCTGGAAATGGCGTTGCTCGAGTTCAGCGAGAAAGAAATGCGGCTTGCCTCGCAGCACGTATCCCGCGCTGTAAACGAGGCCTTCTGAATTGATTGCCTCGTTAATCGATTCACTATCGAAGGCGTCGAATGAGTTGCCATTCACCTGAACGGGTGCCAGTGGCTCGGACTCCAGTTGCTCCCATTGTTCTTCCTGCAACGTCAGCCATTGGCCGATTTTTTCGTTGTCGATACGGTCATTGAAGCCTAGACCCTGTTCCCAGCGGTAAAATTCGCGCATTTTGAGCAGGTAAATGCACAATGTGTACTGACCCGCATGCGTGGCGTCGGAAATGCTGCAGTTGTACTGCACGCTTTCTTTCAGTTCCGAAATGCTAATTCCCATACAGAATACCGGTTTGCGCAGGGCAAGATTACCTCGCCTGCCAGTTGCCTTATTGTAAAATAGGCGTTTGCAAATATAACCCTGATTTTCGAGGTAGCAATGAGGATACGCAGTAAATGGAATGCGAAAAACCGTGACCGCTCACCGGAAGAAATTTCCGGCGTGCTGGGCTTTATCAGTTGGCGTATCGCAATGCAGGCTGTCCTTGACCTGGAGAACAATGAGTTTCAGACCGACACACAGGTCCAGCGGCTGGCGATCATATGGGAGTTTGCAGCGTTTCTGATCCATGTCACGGATCGCGAAATGTATGATCGTATGGATCAGGATGAGCGCCAGATATTCATCACTGCCATGGCCAGGAACATGGTTCAGACCATGAGTGACAATATGGGCGATATACTTGGTCCGGGCGACTACAAGGATGACCTCATCAGTACCTTGAACTTGAGAATGGGGGAGTTTGCACGTTTTAGCTACGACCAGAAGGATGGCCCGTCTTTCCCCATGCTGCGCTTTTTCGGCGAGTCCGTGACGGCCGTAATCGGGGAGAAAAACCGTAAATGGGTTACCACGCACATTATTGATATCGAGGCGCCGGATGCGGTCAAGACCTTGAAGCGGGGTATGGCAAACCTGCTGCCGGAAGAAGAGGTAGCCAGCAGCTGACCAGGCGGGTTGCAGGCGAAAAAAAAGGACGCGAGTGCGTCCTTTTCTTATTTGCCAGGAAGAGCCCGGTTACTTGGTCCAGTTACCGAAGTTGTCCTGGTTTTTTTCCAGGCCGTCTTCGTAGCCAGCTTCGTAGGCTTCCGTGAGGCGCTGTTCTTCACGCTTAACATTACACAGGTAACCGCCCTGCCAGCCCTGGACGTATTCGTCGTTTACGCCCATTTCTTCCATTTTGGTTACTGCGTCAAAATATTCCTGATTCATTCATGAGTCCTCTTAGTCACGATTCCGGATACTGATTGCCGGTTGTTCATAGCCATGACCACCGGCAGGTAATCAAGCAAATAATCAAACGCTAATTTTCGCCCAGCGGGGCAGAATTGTCCAGTTGTTATTTGATGCCCGCATCGAAAACAGAACGTGCCTGCCCGGTATCAATGGCTTTCCTTGCCGCATCTGCGCCCTTCTCGAGGCTGGTGGATTTTCCTGTTCGCCACAGACCTATCGCCGTGGCGTATACAAGGCTGTCGCGATACGGCCCGGTTTCTCCATCCAGCGCAGCCCGTGCGCGTTCTGCAGTTTCCCTGGCCAGGCTGGCCAGGTCCTGATCGTCTTCGCCAGTCTGGCTAAATGGCACGCCACGATTTGCCTGGTCGATACCTGCATCGGCGGGATCCAGGTCGAGTGTTATAGCGTCGCCGCTATCGCTATAGGTGATCATGCCTGCAGACTGTTGTAGTGAAGGGACCAGGCCTCCTTCCACACCTCTGACGACAATTGCACTGTCGAAACCAGCCTGGCGCGCCAGGCTAATATAGACCGGCGGGTAGGCTTTATGTACATAACCGGTCATGAAATGAGTGCGGTTACGAGCCTGCAGCGGCTTGCCCAGTACTTCGACAGTAGTGATGACGCCACGCTTAATCATGCGTCTGCGCATATCTATCAGGTTGTGCAGTCCCGGATGGTAATGTTTCTGGTCAATATACGCCCAGCCAACGCGTTCGACCTGTGTGGCCGCTGCCTCCGGAGCCAGGTCAACATCAACCCCCAGGGCGTGCATGACATGCCGGTGGGTCAGGCCAAACTTGGGGCCAGCCTGGTCCAGGCCGTGAATTACCGCGGGCAGTCCGCATGCGGCGAAAACCGCCGGCAGTACTGTCGTAGCGGGCAGGTTGCGGGCAAATCCGTCATAGGGATCAGCTAGATCGATCAATTCGTCTACATCAGCAGTCGCCGACCGGGCAGTATCCAGAATGGCCTGCAGGATGCCACGGTTTTCCTCATCGGTTTCGCGCTTCATGCGCAGGCCGATAAACAGTACGGCTGAGCGCACAGGGTCTGCATCACCGGTCAGGATGTATCGCATCGTATTGTAGGCTTCGTCGAAAGACAGGTCCTTGCTGTATTCGGGTCCTGTCGCAACCTTCTGAATAGCGCTGTGGAGCGCCTGTTCACCACTAGTTTGAGTCATGTATTTTAATGTCAGCCATGTAAAATTCGCGCGATTGTCGCCCAAACAACTGTCTATTTGATGCGTTAATTTGTATGGGTATAGTCATCATCCTCACATCCGCCGTGTTTATTGCCGATCACAGCTGGATAGTGATCTGTTAAGATCGCGGTCTTTTTTCAACCCGTTCGGGCAGGATAAATGAGTAATAATCAGGATATGGATTTCGCCAGCGGTATGCAGGCATTCGAAGCAAAGCATTTTTCCACAGCAATGCAGCTTCTTTCTCCGCTTGCCGAAGAGGGCAACACGGAAGCGATGCATCGCATTGCGATCATGTATCAGAATGGCCTCGGGGTTGCCCACGATCCTGATGCGGCCCTGTCATGGATGCAGCGTGCCGCGGACCTCGGGCATGCACTCGCTCAGCACGGACTCGGTTTCATGTATCTGGAAGGCGATGGTGTGGAAAAGAATTCTTCACAGGCGGTGAAATGGTTCTCCCTGGCTGCAGACCAGGGGCTGGCCGGATCGCTGACCACCCTGGCCATGATGTATGAAGAGGGCAATGGCGTCGAGCAGGATGCAGACAAGGCCAAAGAACTGTACAAGAAGGCCGGCTTCTAGGAGGTTCGATCAGTTATGCGTCCGGCTCATCTCAGCAAGGTTCTGCAACAGGAATTCACCAGCGCCGTACACGGCCTGCATACCCCCGTTATGCTCTGGGGGCCACCGGGCGTAGGCAAGTCGCAGATCGTTGCCCAGATAGCGGCGGAAAACGGTGCACCTGTCATCGACATCCGCTTGTCGCAGATGGAACCGAGCGACCTGCGTGGCATACCCATGCGGGCAGGTGACCATGTCGAATGGGCCATCCCTTCAATTCTGCCGGATGCCG
>JARFQC010000108.1 GCA_029287965.1 Arenicellales bacterium | reverse complement strand
GAGCGATAGCCTATCGCGAATTACCCAGGCATTTGGCCATTGAACCTGTATGCCTGATTCCTCAATCAAAACCGTCCTCTTCGATCTTGACGGCACCCTGGTGGACACCGCACCGGACCTGGCAGCCGTACTCAACACCCTGCTGGAACAGCATGGCAAGCAGCGACAGCCTCTTGATGTTATCCGTCCCTACGTCTCGCACGGCAGTGCCGGCATGCTGGGATTCGGTTTCGGTATGAGTGATAAGGACCCGGGATTCACCGCACTGCGGAAAGAGTTTCTCGACCTGTATGCAGACGACCTGTGCCACCAGTCCAGGCTGTTTCCGGGCATGGGCGATGTTCTTGACGAACTGGAACAGCGCAACCTGTCCTGGGGCGTTGTGACCAACAAACCCGGTTACCTGACCCGACCGCTGATGGATGAACTCGACCTGACAGAGCGCTGCTGCTGCATCGTCAGCGGCGATACCCTGGATCAGCGCAAGCCGCACCCGGCGCCTATGTTCCATGCCGCGAACCAGGCCGACGCCGAACCGGCGCAGTGCGTCTATGTCGGTGATGCGCCACGCGACATAGAAGCCGGCAACCGCGCCGGCATGCAAACGCTCGTGGCCCTGTACGGCTACTTGCATGCAGACGACAAGCCTGCTGAATGGGGTGCCGGCGACAGCATTGCTTCACCGTCCGGCCTGATTGACTGGATCGACAATCATGGCTGATGCGGCGATCTCGATCGAGGTTGGCGGACGCCTGATACAACTGTCACAGGATGCACTGACGCTCGCCGCCGCCTGTTTCGTTGCTGGCGGCCTGCTCAGCTGGTTCATTGCTCACATTGTCTACCAGAAGCGCCTGGTCGGCATGCAGACCCGCCTGAGTGTTGAACATGCCGCCACTACCCAGGCCCTGGAAGACATGGAACAGCGCTTTGACGCGCTGTCACTGAAGGCCTTGCAGCAAAACCACCAGGTATTCATGAACCTGGCGATTCAGAGTTTCGGCAAATACCAGAACGTCGCCGAGAACAGTCTGCTGCAGCGGGAGCAGGCCATGGCCGAGCTGGTCAAGCCCATACGCGAAGCGCTGGACAAAACTGAAAAGCAGGTCCAGTTGATGGAAAAAGCCCGCTCGGAGGCTTATGGCGCGCTGTCGCAGCAAATCAAGGAACTGTCGCAAAGCCAGAAGGATCTGCAGGGTGAGACGCGCAACCTTGTCACCGCATTGCGCCGGCCCGAGGTGCGCGGCCAGTGGGGCGAGATTACCCTGAAGCGCCTGGTCGAGCTGGCCGGTATGACGGATCACTGTGACTTCTACGAACAGGAGCATACAGCAACGAAGGAAGGCGCTCTGCGGCCGGACATGATCGTGCGCATGCCCGGCAACCGCGAGGTCGTCATCGACGTCAAAACCCCGCTCGACGCCTACCTGAGTGCTGTCGAAGCCGCAGACGAAGCGCAACGCAAACATCACCTGCACCGGCACGCGGTTAACGTAAGGGGAAGAGTCAAAGAGCTCTCCGGCAAGGCCTACTGGAGCCAGTTCAAGAAATCGCCGGACTTCGTCATCCTGTTCATTCCCGGCGACCAGTTTCTCACGGCCGCCCTTGATGAGGACCGCAGCCTGCTCGAGAACGCCATGGAACATAAAGTCATACTCGCTACGCCGACCAGCCTGATGGCCCTGCTGCGTGCCATCGCCTACGGCTGGCGACAGGAACTGCTGACCGAAAACGCCGAAGAGATACGCAAACTGGGCGAAGACATGTATCTGCGCCTGGCTACATTCTCGCAACACCTGGGCAAGGTCGGCAGGAGCCTGGAGTCAAGCGTCAATCACTACAACAAGGCACTCGGCTCTTTCCAGAAACAGGTCCTGCCCGGCGCGGCCAGGTTTTCCGAAATGGGCATCAAGACAAAAAAGGAAGTGCAAGCTAACGAACAAATAGAGACCACACCAAGACAAACAGATAGCGACCCTTTGTAGGAGCGGCGGCCTAGCCGCGAAAAAAATCAGTTTGATATGATGATGGAATATCTTCGCGGCGGGGCCGCCACTCCTGCATAACATAACTATGCCGCTCCTACGAAACATAACTATAAAATGGTAACCATCATGCCAGACCACAAAATCACCTTTACCTATCTATCCCAGGAAGACCTGCTTGCTGCAGGCTGCTTTGACATTCGCATGGCCATGGACACGGCGGAGAAGACGCTTATCGCCTTCGAGGAGCATCGTGTCCTGTTTCCGGAGAAGATCGTGCAGATCTTCGACCAGGCCTCGCAGGATCGCATCAACTGCCTGCCTGCGACGCTGCTGGACGAGAAAATCTGCGGTGTGAAATGGGTGTCGGTATTCCCGCGCAACCCGGTAAAGCACGATGCCCAGAACCTGTCGGCGATCTTCGTCCTGTCCGAGATCGAGAAAGGCTTTCCGATCGCCGTCATGGAAGGTACGCTGGCATCAAACATGCGCGTGGCCGCAATGGGCGGGCTCGCTGCCCGGCACCTGTCACGGGAAGACAGTGAAGTCATAGGCTTCATCGGCGCCGGTGAGCAGGCCAAGATGCACCTGTTGTCGATGAAGGCAGTCAGGCCCGGCCTCAAGACTTGCCGTGTCGCTTCGAAATTCATCGAGGAAGAACAGCAGTTCATTCGTGAGTTGTCGCAGCTGTTTCCGGACATGGAGTTCATCGCAGCCAATACGCATGCCCGCGCGGCCATGGACGAAGCCGATATCCTCGTCACGGCGACCAGCGCCCAGGCGCCGCTGCTGAAAGCCGACTGGATGAAGCCCGGAGCCTTCTACAGCCACATCGGCGGCTGGGAAGACGAGTACGATGTAGCGTTGCAGTGCGACAAGATCGTTTGTGACGACTGGGATACGGTCACGCACCGCACCCAGACCCTGAGCCGCATGTATACCGAAGGATTGATTTCCGGTGCCGATATCCATGCAGACCTGCACGAACTCGTTTCCGGTCACAAAGCCGGCCGCGAGTCAGATAGCGAACGCATCTATTTCAATGCGGTAGGACTCGCCTATGTGGATGTTGCGATTGGACTGGCCATGTACCAGCGCGCCCTGGCCAGCGGCAGTGGCAGCAATCTTGACCTGCAGCAATGCATGATCTTCGAACATAGCGATATCATGTCGCAGGTGAAATGGTGAGCTACAGCCTGTCCATGGCGCTACTGTAAACCCGGCCAACCCCGGAACCACAACGATTCGACGGCAATCCATTCATACACCATGTTCAAACGTCTCGATGAAAACCATCACGGTACTGTCACCGTCGTTATCGAAGGTGAGTCGCACGAAGCAGCCGCAGGAGAAACCGTAGCTGCCGCGCTGCTCGCGTGCGGTTACCGTTATACGCGTAAAACCCCGGTAAGCGGTGCCAGGCGCGCGCCCTTCTGCCTGATGGGAATCTGCTACGAATGCCTGGTGGTCATCAATGGTCAGCCCAATCAGCGTGCCTGCCAGGTCCTGGTGCATGAAGGTATGACAATCAACCGTCAGCTCGGTACGGGACCGGCACCTAAATGAAAGACCACTACTCACTGGCCATAATCGGCGCCGGCCCGGCCGGTCTTGCCGCCGCGACCGTAGCCGCCGAACACGGCCTCGACGTGGCGTTGTTCGATGAACAACCTGCTCCGGGTGGGCAGATATACCGGTCCATGGAATCCATATCCGAAAAGCGTGCTGCCCTGCTGGGCGCCGAGTATCAGCGCGGCCGGAATATTGTCAGCGCATTCCGCCAGTCAGGAGCCGAGTACATTGCAGATACCCAGGTCTGGTCACTTAACCGTGAACGGGAACTCGGCGTGCTGACCAATGACACAACCGGAATGGTGACCGCCGACCGGGTGCTGCTGGCAACCGGTGCAATGGAACGTCCGGTGCCCTTCCC